>JAAZFA010000041.1 GCA_012511995.1 Thermoproteota archaeon
GAATGATACTATTAACCTACATAACTTTGGCATTATACACATACTCTAAATACTTTAGACCCTGCAGGTGGTTCTCTTCACTAGAAGCTTCAACGCCATCTCTAAGGACCCCCCGTTTTTGTGACAGATTTGTCACACTTTTTTCTAAAAAGCAGGTGGTTCTCTTCACTAAAAGTTTCAACACCAGCCCCCCAGCAACGACAATATAGTAACCGCAGAAGAATGCATCAGCCGAAGGTATGACTAATGCACATGCTCGTATGTAATCCACCGAAAATAACAGTTTTAACACCGTCCCCTTTGTAGAGGCTTCGTAAGAGTGAATCCAGTCCTATTTCATAGAACCCGCTGTAAATGCGTTTTTCAACAATGAAATCAAGCATTTCATCTAGCGCTAACTCGGGAATAACTTCGGCTCCTAATGTGCTTTTAATGGCATGCTTACCTCACTTCTAGGTAACTTACATCCTGTGGGTAATGTGCATCGATACAATAAATTACCGGATCACATTCTTGCGAACTGCTACCACGTCTTTGCAGAGGTTCTATGATGTTGTTTGCCCTTTTAGTTTTAAGTTTACCAGAAAAAAATCGTTTTGTACATCAATAAGTATGACTGCTGCCTTGTTTAACAAAAAATCCATTCCACAAAGAAGTTGTGAGCGACATAATTTTGTTTTACGGCGTCAATATGGGAGCATTGGTTAATTTCTCTGCCCCCCTATCGGTTATGAGTATTGTATCTTCGATACGTACACCACCAAATTTTGGAATGTATATTCCAGGTTCATTAGTAACAACGTTGCCGGCTTGTAAGACATCTTTGCTATCTGGACCTAGCACTGGCCATTCATGGACTTCCAAGCCTACCCCGTGACCTAGGTTATGCACAAAAAAGTCCCCATAACCAGCTTTATCTATTGTTCGCCAAGCAGCCCAATCCACTTTGCTAGCTAAAACGTTTGGCACAATTTTTTCTAATGCTCTTTGATGTGCTGATTGTACAGCTTGATAAACGTTTTTTTGTTTATCCGTAGGTTTTCCTACAATGAAGGTTCGCGTAATGTCTGAGCGGTAAAATTGTTGAATTGCACCCAAATCAACAGTTACAAAATCTCCTTCCTCAACCGTTCGATTCATACTCGTTCCATGCGGAAACGCACAGCAAACACCTGCTGACACAATAGTTTCAAAGGCTACTCCGTCTGAACCAGATTTACGCATGGCATATTCAGCTTCTGCAGCAATTTCTCTTTGCGTAATACCTGGTCGTATGGTTTCTGCCGCAGCTTTAATGCCCGAATCCGCAATTTTACATGCTTGACGTATGAGCGCAATCTCTCCAGGTTCTTTTACTTCTCTTAATTTACGGAAAAGCCCGAAGGCTGGCTCAAGTTTTTCCTCACCGCCCACTGCTTTAGCTAGTGACCGCCAAGTTTCAATAGGGAGCGTATCGATGGTTAGCCTCCCATCAGATATGACTTGAGCGATTTTTTGCATTACGCTTTCTCCACGTTTAATTAATTCAACATTAAAGCCTTTAACTTCTGCTTTAGCTTGCTGATAATTAGTGCCCGACACAAAGAGTATTCCTTCCCCTTGTTCAGGAATCAACAATGCGGTTGCCCCTGAAAAATTTGTAAAATAAACAATGTTTGCCGGGTTAAAGACCGCAAAATTACCCTGCTTGTTATCCTTTACCGCTATTTTCCGTAATTTCTCAATTCTCACCGATGCATTCCACCTGCAAAATGGAAAGGATCCTAACTCTTGTTTAAGGTTTTGTGCCACTATCCCAAAAATGGTAGCTGACAACTAAAAACAAGCGCTGCCATGACAATAAATTCATTGTTCCCTCTGAATTTCTATTTAAAGCATGAATTTGAACCTTTATTTCCCATTATCTTTTTATACTTTTTAATAAGTTTCTTACTTTAAACTCTTGGAGAATAAACGATTGTTCGGCTACGCAGGTAGAATCTTGTATGTCGATTTATCAACGGGCAAAACACGCACCGAAAAACTAGCACAAGAGACCGCTAAGAAATACGTTGGCGGAATCGGTTTAGGCATGAAACTTTGGTTGTCTAATTCAAAAGCAGGTGTGGATCCATTTAGCTCCGAAAACCCCCTTGTGTTGTCGCTTGGGCCGCTAGC
>JAAZFA010000344.1 GCA_012511995.1 Thermoproteota archaeon
ACTTCAAAAAAAAGGGAGATTGGAAGATTTATGCTACAGCCTTCAAGAGCATGCTTTCTCGATGGTTACTGAAGTTACGGAACGAGCTTTGGCACACACAGAAAAGAAAGAAGTGCTACTCACGGGCGGCGTGGCAGCAAATAAGAGGCTTCAAGCGATGATAGGAGTCATCAGTTCAGAGCATGATGCTGAATTTAGGGTGGTTCCAATGCAATACGCAACTGATAATGGTGCTATGATCGCATGGACTGGAGTCCTTGCTTATAGATATGGCTTGGTAACGTCGATTGATGAAAGCATGGTTAAGTTACGGTGGCGAGTAGACAAGGTGGATGTACCATGGATACGATAGATAAAGTGCCACAAACTCGGTTGCTTAAGAAAGGGGCTGAAGCAAGTTTATTCATAACTAATTGGCATAATCGCAAGGCAGTCATTAAAGTCCGCCTACCTAAACGGTATCGTCCAGCAGTTTTAGATGCACGGATTCGTAGTTACCGCACTATCCATGAACCACAGTTAATGCATGAAGCGAAAACAGCTGGAGTGGCTACGCCATTGATTTACTTGGTAAATGTACCTGAATCGACCATAATAATGCAGTATATCGAGGGCAAGCAGGTTAAGGAACTACTTAATCTGGTTTCCAAGCAGGAGCGCTATTCACTCTGCGTGGCTATCGGCGAATCTGTCGCTAAACTGCATCGAGCCGGATTAATCCATGGTGACTTGACAACAAGTAACTTGATACAAGCATTTGACGGCACAACCTATTTTATTGACTTCGGTCTTGGAGAAAAAAACTTGGAACTGGAAGCACAAGGTGTCGACCTACATCTGCTCAAACGGGCGCTGCAGAGCACCCATTTTCAGTTCTGGGAAGATTGTTTCAAAGCAGTGCTTTGCGGCTATACCTCAGTTCTTGGTGTCGAGTTCACAGAAAAGATTTATGAGAAAATCCTTGAAATAGAAAGGCGTGGACGCTATGTCGAAGAACGTAAACAATAGTTTGCAATTGAGAGGAAAGGTTGTATTTTTTGCTACCGGCAATGTTAATAAGTTTAATGAGGCAAGACGAATCTTCAGCAGTTATGGTATTGCAGTGGGTATGTTAAAATTGAAAGGCGATGAAATTCAAAGCGAAAGTCTCATAGAGATTGCTGAAAAAAGTGTTCAGTACGCCTATGAGAAGAGCGGGTTACCGATTTTTGTGGAAGATGCAGGCTTGTTTATCGATTCACTGAATGGTTTTCCGGGTCCGTATGCGGCATATATCTATAAAACTATCCACAACAGTGGTGTTTTGAAACTCATGGCTGATATGCAGGATAAAAGCGCAACATTCCGCTCGGTTATATCTTTCTGTGACGAAAAAACTGGTGGTAAGCCAATGAGTTTTCTGGGTGAATCAAAGGGTGAAATAACGGTAGCCGAGCATAAAGTTCACGGCAAAACGGGTTTCGGTTTTGACCCCATATTCCAACCGTCTGGCTGTGATAGAACCTTTGCTGAAATGTCGCTGGAAGAAAAAAATGAATACTCACACCGTGCTGAAGCGATTCGAAAGTTTGCTTTATGGTTTAAAACACATTAGAAAGATCAAGCGATCATATATTATGGTCGATATTGTGTTCTACCATATTTTTTTGTAGAATTGTTTCAAGATAAACATCTATAGTCTTAACAGCCACTGCACAAAGTATTATATTATAATAAACAGCGGCGTGTTATTTCATCGGCAGTTGTCTGTATGAACCAAAATAGAAATCGAACAGAAGTTATTCATCGACGTATAATAAAGTCCACTTTAAAGGGTCGAACAGCATTGAGCACAGTTGTAACAACATTAATCATTCTTGTGGCTTCTGTTTTGTTAACTATGGTGTGACATATTTTGCAATCAACGTGGTTAGCACTCGTGTCAAGAAGAAAGTTTGGCATTAACAAAACGGCATATCTGTCACAACTCAACAGCAATAGCAGACACTGTGAGCTACGCATAAGGTACAATGACGGATGTTAACACTGGTGGCAAAGATGGGGTTATTGACAAGTAGCTGTTCGAGGGAAAGAATGTAGCTGGAACGATTTGGCTACAAAGAAGACCGGTTTATACTGTACGACATCTGACACTGTTTCTACAGATATGCATTATGTTCCTAACTTTAACTTAACGAATCCAGAAAATGGTAACAAAGTATTCTTTGAAAAAAAACTATGATTTTACTTTGGCAACCAATGACTTGATTTTGCGGTCAGAATACTCTATGAGGGTATATTATAAATCCAGACTCGATTACAATTAACGATATTGGCTTAACTGTTGGCGCCACTCTCTACACTGCACAAGTGACGTATTATAGAGAGTCGAATGTTCAAGCTATCAGTAACTGATATGTACGTTGTATTCGTGCTGAAAGTAGTATATTCTCTTTTCAGCATAAATGGTGCTTGACGTAATGTATGAGTGAATCTTCCAAGCGAGGCACGCCAATTCATGAGAGCTTAATCTCGGCAATAGCCATTGGTGGTTTCTTAATTGCTATCGCCGTCATTTTCGGTTTGACGCCAGGAATAAGAGAAGCATTGGCTAATTTTTTTAGTGACTTAACGGGCGTAACTTACCCCGCATTTAATGGCCAATTTGTTTTGCCTGCACCAGCTAACCCAGCAGAGCACCCCATAGTGTATCAGGCATTATTCAACTTTATGCTAAGCATAGGATTACTTCAAACTGTTATTCTAGCAATGCGACTGTGGGTTCACTCTCCAACTAGTAAAACTGCCGAAACTATCGGTAA
>JAAZFA010000345.1 GCA_012511995.1 Thermoproteota archaeon
GGTTAAACAAAAGTATTCATTTTCAGTCTTTTTTTGCATCGTAACAGACTCTTTTCGGCATCTTGGGCATTTTACCATTGCTGCATCGAGCTGTCAAACCTTTTTATGTTTAATAAAACTTATGTAATGATCTTTATATTTTATAAGATGAAACAGGCATTAGAACAAAATTATTTTGGACTAATTCGAACAGCATAAAGGTTGCAAAAGAGTGCGCTTGAAAAAAGCACAGACTGATAACGACCTCCACACCTCTTGCCTAATTATGCCCCAAACCTGCTTTCATCAACCAAAAAACCACTCTCACAAAGATTCCAACCAAAAATACTCCAGCGGTTTCTCAGTTAGGCGGTTGGATTTGTTTAAGAACCGTGATAGGTTGTCTTTTTTTCCATAAATCCATAATCAACATACATTTTTTTGGTTTGTTTTTGTCAGTTTGAAAGAACCGGACAGATCAGGTTCAATTGATTGAAAAAACACCTCAATCAGCGTAAAAGGCTACAACTTAAACGATTTGTATGTTACTTATGGACTCATGGTTTTTTTATGTCAAGTGGGTGGCGGCTCATTTTTGTTCTTCATGGTTGTTGGTCTCTATAGTTTGATGTGTGTATTCTGGTGACCGGTTGGGCTTTTTTTACCTGAGTTCGTTTGTGTTTCCACTCGATGTAGGGGTAGATGGGTTTTTTGTCTTTGAAGAGGGCTTCTTAGGTTCATCAGGAACCTGCAGTATTTCTTTGGTGCTCCTAACCGACAGCTTGCCGGGTTTCATGTTTGGGGCATAATAGACGGCGCTAGTAATAAGCTTGATCCAATCTCCTATCATGTGATTCTATTACCAAAACCATATCTTTCCTAAGCTATAAACAACCGCACGTTAAGGAGCGAAAAAAGAATTAAACGACTTTTGTCCTAAAACTGATGAAACAAAATATTTTAAAAGAAAAATTAATTCAATTATAGATGTGATATAAACGATATTAATGTTAGATATAATTCCAGTGTGTATTTAGCTCTTGGTAGGTTTAAACCGTTTTTAACTAATTTGTAGCGTTAACATGGTGGTTAAAAAAATAACATTGTGCTTTTGCACTTTCTTGTATCATAGCAAATAAATTTCTAAATACATACCCTTTTCAATTTTTTTATACCCAAAAACCTTGGTGCATATAGTTAACTACTATGGTATAAAATAGTGAAATTAACGATTTAATATACAATTAGCTGTGTTTCTTTAAAGATTAATTTAAAAACCCTTTAAACATGCGGTTGCCGTTTTAACTAATGAATGCGAACACTCTTTTATTGACGAGAGTGAAGACTGGTTGGGGAATTAGTAATTGGTTAAGGGTTTCACTAATAGATGGAAAGACAAGGAAAAAAATGAGTCATCCCTTGTTTCTAAAATAAAAAATGTTGGACAACCAACGGTAAGCTTAAAGGATCAAATTATAGCAGTTACACAACGCTTAGAGATTCAAACTAAAAGTCTTGACACGGCAGTTTTAAGGTTTAAAAACCGAGATAAAGAAATATTTCAACGTATTGTAAAAGCAATGTCTCAACATGAAGAAGCAAGAGCAAATATTTTGGCAACTGAACTTGCAGAAATACGTAAAGTTGAAAAAATGCTCTCACATGCTTCTCTTGCGTTACAAAGTGTTTCTATGCGCTTAAGTACTGTTTCAGAACTTGGTGATGTAGTCGCAGTATTAAGTCCCGCAAAGAATCTTTTAAATAATGTACGCACTGAAATGTGTGGGATCTTCCCAGAAGCTAGTCAAGAATTAGGAAATATCGGAAACCTTCTCTCGGAAATCTGTGTTACAACCAATCAAAGCAATGACATACCCGTCAATAATATAATGGCAAGTGCAGATGCATTGTCCATTTTAGAAGAGGCAGAAGCAGCTGCAGAAATTAAACTTAAAGACAGGTTGCCAGAAGCGTTATCGACTGAGAATACGCCTCCAAGAAGAACGAGTTTAGAAGCTTAATTTTAGCAATTCTACCAATTTTTATGGTAGAAAAAAATGCCTTTTTTTATCTTGTTTATTTCGATATGATTTTTCTATAATCTGCAGTATAAAATCATCGGTGCAGTATTCTATACATTTGCAATTACCGCAAGACTTAGGTAGCGTTAAAATTACTGCTGCGTCGCTCAAAATATATTCTATTCTTAAATTTCTAATTCTACATTTTTTGATTGCACGGTTTGGTTGTACTGTTGTAATACCAAATCTTGAATCGTCAGAGCTTCTTCCTATAGTTTCTACCAAAAAGTTCCCTCGGATAGAGTTAATCTAAAGTATGATAGTATTAAAACTACTCTTTTTTGCCTACTTCCTTCATAACATGCACTGGAGAAATATATTCTTTCTCAGGAATCAAAGTTAAGCTTAATATGGTATCATTTGGCGCATTATTATTCTTTGCCAAATTAATTAAATCTTGTTTACTCGATGGATAATGAGCGCCTTTTAGGCAACCTTGAATTTTAGCGGGACTTGCAAACCCTTGGGCAGTTGTACCTTCATCTTTAACCAAACATTTACACCTCCAATGATCCTCCTATTTTTCAAGTCGTACTTTAATGGACCACGAAAGTTTCCGTGATAATTCTGCGGGGTCAGCATTTATTTTCTGTTTCGCTAAAAAAACATTAACTGCAGCTATTACTTTATTGTCTATATCTTGGGCTTCAATTATATTTAATAACATTTTAGCAATTTCATCGCATAGTTCTTGACCTTGTTGCTGACCTAACTTATCTGTATGCATAAAAAGTCATCAAGATTCTATCTTGAAAATGTGTATTTAAGAATCTGCTGTAACATCAGAGCATTACAAAACGTTAGATTATTCTGTAAATAGTTGGTTTTGCCAATTGAATGATTTTACCTATTGGTTATGTTAAAAATACTGTTGATGTATAATACCTAATATAGCAGAACCTTTAATTTAAATGTCATTTCAGGTAGTAACATCGCTGTAACAAAGGAGCGGCACCTTGCTTAGTAAAGTCTGGTATTCACTCAATGGTTTATCCTCTAAAAAACCCTTAAAGTACATTCTCTACATTTCTGCAGTGATAATTTTTTTTGCATTAATATTGATTCCTCCAATTATTGGGATTTTATCAAAAGTTGACTCCTTGGATGCAGTTCTAAATGACCCAATAATGGTGGATGCTGTTCTTGGAGCTATTGGCGCTTCCTTTGCAATAGGTTTAGTAGTAGCCGCTTTGGACCTTTTAGCCGGTGTACCACTGGCATGGTTGATTACACGAGGAAAATCTAAATGGTTAACAGTATTAGACACGTTAGCAGACCTTCCCTTCGTTGTTCCGACTGCTGCTTTAGGTTACTCTCTCTTGCTGTTCTGGAGTTTGAGTCCTGCGGAATTATTCGGTCAACCTTTTGTTTCACCCGGATGGGGACTAGTGATGCTTCTTCATTTCACGTTCTCCTTCCCAGTGGTCGTACGTGTTATCGTAGGTGCTTTACTAGATTACAAAATGGAGTACGAACGGGCATCTAGGACCCTTGGTGCACCCCCATTGACGGCTTCAAGAACTGTTACGTTTCCAATTATAAAGCCATCGTTAATCGCGGCATACACTCTTGCTTTTGCTCGTTCACTTTCTGAAACGGGTGCTACCTTTATAGTAGCTGCAGGTCTCTTTTTAAATGGACCTGTTTTCATTCAAACAGTCAGTAACCAATTCAGTAGTGGGGCTATTTCACAAAATACCTATGAAGGTGCAATTGTATTCGCAAGTCTCATCCTAATTGTAGTTTCTTTAATTCTATTCATTTTGATCCGTGTCCTTGGTAAAAAAATTAAACTTCCCTTCGGTCATGGCTTACCAACTTTTGAAAAGAAGCTTAGTTATAAAAAAGGCGCTTATGTACGTGATAGTATTGCTTTAGCTGTCTTTTTTGTCATTGTTTTAGTTCCTTCATTATTTGTGGCTTTGCCTGCTTTCCAAGCAATAATTACAGGCTCAACTTTTGTTGAGGTATTTACCGGTTCAGGTATATGGGCTAGTTTTTGGAGTAGTCTTGGTCTTTCATACGCTTTAGCAGCTATCGTTACTGTTTTAGGGATTCTCTTTGGCTTACCGATGGCTATTTTGATTTCACGCAAAACATTTGGTCAATTACCCTCCGCTATTCTTGATACACTGATTAATGTACCAATTATTGTCCCCTCAATTGCTCTGGGTGTATCATTAAAATTCTTCTGGTCAAACTTATCTGGTGTTCCAGAATTTTTACTCTTAATATTTGCGCATTTAGCAATCACATATCCCTATTTCGTTCGGTCGATGTCTGCAGCAATGGAACGTATAAGTATTGAGATGGAGGAGGCTTCAAAAACTTTAGGTGCTAAACCTCTAACAGTTTTCCGTTCAATAGTTTGGCCGATAACAAAATATTCGATATTATCTGGCGCAATCATTGTTTTTACACGAAGCGTGAGCGAAACAGGTGCAACATTAGCAGTTGCTTCTAAATTAAAAACAGCTCCAGTTTTGATAGTCGATTGGGTTAATTCAGTCAGAGCAACTATTCCAACTATTCCAGGAGTCGATACGTTAACTGTTGGTTTAGCTTGTGGCTTGTTAATCCTATTTAGTTTCATTATATTACTTGTTTTAAGGCTTCTAACCAAAAAAGGAAAAGTTTAGAATGATAAGCAATAAGAATAACAAAACCTCAACAAGTGGAGAGAATTAGAATGCCAGACGTAAGAGTGGTAAACGTCGTCAAAAAATATGGTAAAGTTTACGCGTTAAATAACGTTAGCTTGAACATACATGATCAAGAATACTTTTCGCTTCTGGGACCAAGTGGCTGTGGAAAAACTACTCTTTTGCGTCTGATAGCTGGTTTGATCGATCCAGATGGCGGCGAAATTTATATTGGTGATTGTCGCGTCGACAAAGCCCCTCCCGAGGACCGAGATATTGGTTTTGTTTTCCAGACATTCGCATTATTCCCTCATATGACTGCTTGGAGTAATGTGTTGTATGGTCCAAAAGTCAAAAATTATGATACAAAACAAGCTGAAACCATAGGGCATGAAGTACTAGAGTTGGTTAAACTAAGCGAACGACTAAATGCTTACCCAAATGAACTTAGTGGGGGGATGATGCAACGAATTGCTGTGGCTCGTGCGTTGGCAGCAGGAGCAAAAACGTTACTTCTCGATGAACCTTTGGGACAGCTTGATGCTAAAGTACGTAATGATATTCGTTATGAAATCCGAAGAATGGCAAAAGATCTTAAGCTTACTGCAATTCATGTAACTCACGATCAAGCCGAAGCCATGTCAATTTCTGACCGGATCGCTGTAATGAAGAAAGGAAAAATAATACAGGTCGGAACCCCAAAAGAGCTTTACATGCATCCTAATAGCATTTTTGTCGCCTTTTTCATTGGCGAATCCAACCTGTTGGAAGGACATATTACAAAAAGTGATGATAAAATCGCTGAAATGGAGTTACGTGAAGGATATACTATTGAAGCTTTTAATCAAAAAAAATTAAAAATGGGTGACCGTGCTGTCTTAGCGATAAGGCCAGAAACTTGTGCAATGAGACAGGGTCTTATTAATGAAAATCGGAATGGATTATTTGGTGTTGTTGAAAAAACAACTTTTGAGGGTACAATCGTACGTTATGACATTAGGCTAGTTAATGGTGATCGCTTTTTAATTAATCGACCATCATTAACCGAAGAATGGGTAAGTATTGGTCAAGAGGTTACTATCACTTATCCTCTTGAGAAGGCACATCTGTTTCCATATCCAGAAAATGGATTAAACGACGAAATATCTGTATAAACCTTTTTTAGTCTTTATTTCATTAATTCCGCAAATGCTTACATAGTCATGAATTCCACACTTTTATGCTCTTAAAATTTAAAAGCAAGTATAACGCTTTTAGACAAATAACTTGGGGTAGGTATAGGAGAGTAATAGCGTGGGTATGTCTATGCTAGGTTGTTTCCGGAAAAATACTTGTTGTAAACCAGCAGTAAGAATATCAAGTATTATTCTATCCTCTAACATGCATGCAGATACACTTAAATACGGTTACATAGACGCTCTTGCATATAACAAGTGCAAACTTGCCCCTATACTTGAGGCAGCTTTAACGGAGAAAGTTGCATACGGAGTGATAACTGCATGATTATTGATGCCCTCATTGCATTCATCCTTATCTTTGTTTCAACTTATCTGATCTATTTTGTCGGTAAGAAATCGGCGCCAAAACCCGTTATTAGTGAAAATCAACAAGATGCCTATGCATGTGGAGAAAAAGTATCTTTTCAAGGAATAAAAATCAATGTTTCGCTTTATAAATACCTTATTTACTTCCTAATATTTGATTCTTCAGTGCTACTCATAGCTTTTGCATCTTCTACAATTACGTCAATTAATCCTCTCTTATTAATCGTCTATCTTAGCATTATCCTTGCATCAGGTATAATACTTCTAGAAGGAGGTAAAGATTAATGGCTGACGCAAAGACATGGGCGCGTGTTAAGTCACCTTGGGTTTTACACTTTAATTCCGGAGCATGTAACGGTTGTGACATAGAAATTGTTGCATTATTAACGCCAAAGTATGACGTTGAACGTTTTGGAATTAAACTTGAACCCTCACCCAGACATGCGGATATACTGCTAGTTACGGGCGCTGTTACCAATCAATGTGCTGAGCGGCTAAAGCGCGTTTATGATCAGATGCCCCAGCCAAAATTTGTGGTTGCTATCGGTGCTTGTGCTTGTAGCGGCGGTGTTTTTGCAGGAACCTATAACACCCTTGGTGGCGTTGACAAAGTCATTCCTGTTTCAGCTTATATCCCTGGTTGTCCTCCCCGGCCAGAAGCAATAATCGACGGGTGCGTCAAACTATTAAACGCAATTAATCCACCTAAAAAGAAAAAGCGTAAACAAGTTAATGGAATAAAAGAGGCGACTAAATCTGAAGTAGTCCCTGTAGTAATGGAGGTAAAACAAGATGGCAAGCAATAATGCAGATATGGTATCCTTACTTGAATCGAAATTCGGCGACAAGATCCAAATTCAAAAAGATGTGCTTGGTACAGCCGCTATTATAGCAAATAATGGTATTCATTATGATGTTTTTAAAGCTATGATTGAAGCCGATGAAAAAACAGGCATAACAGCTATCACTGGTTTGGATTTTGGCGCTAATTTGGGTGTATACTACCACGTTCATACAACTAACCAATTTTTTACGATTAAAGCAGTAGTTCCTACAGTGGATCCAAAAATTAAAACGATCGTGGACATTCATCCCGGTGCCCTTTTTCATGAGCTTGAAGTAACTGACCTCTTTGGTATAGTATTTCAAGGGAATGAATTTGATGGTCACTTCGTACTTTCAGAAAATTGGCCTGATGGTGTCTACCCATTACGTAAGAATGTTGATCCTACAAAAGTTAAACTTGTACCAACACCCGAACGTGAATTTAACAAACCTGCAGAGGGTAGAGAAGTTAAGATTATTATCGGTCCACAGCATCCAGCACTTTTGGAACCTGAAAAGTTTTCTGTAACAGTAGATGGTGAAACTGTAACAAAAGTAGAACCCAGAATCGGTTATGTTCATCGTGGTATCGAAAAAACAACCGAGTCCCGCACGTATTTACAAGATACCTATTTGGTTGAACGTGTTTGTGGCATTTGTAACGCTTGTCATTCCTATGGTTTTGTAGAAACTGTAGAAAGAATCTTCAATGCTGATGTTCCTGAAAGAGCTCAGTATCTGCGAGTAATATCTTTAGAACTTAATCGTTTACACAGTCATTTGTTAACTTTAGGTCACGCTTGTTTAGAAATTGGTTATGAGACTCTCTTTCAATACTTCTGGAGAGACCGCGAACCAATCATGGACCTTGTTGAATTAACCACAGGCAACCGCGTTTACGGTTCCTTGATGACTATTGGAGGGGTACGTAGAGACTTAAACCCTGAGCATGTACCCAAAATTAAGGCTGTCCTAAATGACTTTAAAACTGAAAAAATGCCTTTTTTCAGAAAAATGTACCAAGATGAACCTACCCTTAGATTAAGGATGAAAGATGTTGGAACACTAAGTCGAGAAGATGCGTTAAAACTCTCTGTCGTGGGCCCTGTTGCGAGGGGGTCAAACGTTGATATGGATATAAGAAAAATCCAACCTTATGCGGCGTATGGCGAAATACCCTTCAATCAGATTGTATACACTGATGGCGATACTTGGGCAAGAATGAATGTACGCTTAGATGAGGTTGAAGAAAGCATTAACATTATTGATTATGTAATAGATCATCTTCCATCCGGACCAATAAAGATTGATTTACCGCGAAGTGTGCCCGAAGGGGAAGCAATAGCCTGTATTGAGGCACCCAGAGGCGAACTCTTCTATTATGTGAAAAGCAATGGTACAGACATGCCTGATCGGGTTAAAATCCGTACGCCTACATTTGCTAATATTCCGTCATTTCTAAAGACTGCCATTGGTGAGAGCATAGCTGATGTCCCATCAAATTTTGTCAGCTTAGACCCCTGCTTCTCATGTACAGACAGGTGATAGGTGAAAAGTCATGAGTTTCATACTTGATCCTGTGCTAATCTTTAGAATACTCGTCTTTCCAGGGTTCACATTCATCTTCTTTTTAACCTTATTCTGTGATTGGGTAGAACGTAAACTTGAAGCACGTATACAAAATCGAGTTGGTCCCATGGTTGCAGGACCTGGTGGTATTCTTCAGCCACTGGCAGACTTCATCAAACTCTTATCAAAAGAAGATATTGAACCACGAGATGCGAAAAAACTGGTTTTCAGGATTGCTCCAATTGCCGCTTTTAGCATCATGGTTTTTGCTATGTGTTTTATACCGATTGACGGCGCCAGTGTCCTTTCAACTGGTGGATTTAATGGTGACTTAATTATTATTTTGGTTTTTTCAACGGTTGCTAACTTTTTATTATTCCTGGCTGGTTGGGCATCAGCTAATCCGTATGGCACAATTGGTGCAGCTAGAGTTTTAACGCAATTCTTAGGTTACGATATACCGTTTCTCTTATTAGCTTTAACACCTGCATTTTTAGCTGGAAGTTTGAGTATTTTTCAAATTGCAGGATCTGCATGGCCAGCTATTCTACTTGCTCCGTGGGCATTTGTACTATTTATAATCACATTACAAGCAGAACTTGAAAGAGACCCATTCGATGTACCTCATTCTGACTCAGAAGTTGTTGGCGGCTTAGAAACTGAATACACAGGCGCCAAATTAGCCTTCTTACATTTGACACGTGACATCCAAGTGGTCTTTGGTTCAGCACTGGTTGTAACGTTGTTCTTAGGAGGTCCAAGTGGTCCGGTGTTCTTTGGTTTAGATTGGTTCTGGTACACCTTATGGTTTGTACTTAAACTACTCGTCGTTATAGTTATATCCGAATACATTACTACAGTAGTAGCCCGATTACGAATTGACCAAGTGTTAACAGGCAATTGGAAAATACTGCTCCCTGCAGCGATAATAAGTTTGATAGTAGCAGTCGCATTGGTAACTTGGGTCTATCATCCACTAGGGATTGGAGTGTAAAAACTAGATGGTTAAAAAGAAAAAATCGAGATCACGGATATCACCGATATTTAAGCGAGCGGTTTCACACTTGTTCACCAAGCCTGCTACTACCAAATATCCATTTGTGAAACCGACACTTCCGGCTGATTCCCGAGGCAAACTAGTCTATGAGATCAAAGCATGTAATGTTATAGACTTTGATTGCGGCGATGACTTTCGATTTGACATTGAAGCTATGCGGGGGTCCAATTGTCGAGTATGCGCACGTGACTGTCCAGCACAAGCCATTGAAATCGTTAAAGTAAATGGTAGAAAGCGTCCGCAAATTGACCTCAATAAGTGTGTATTTTGTTATCAATGTGTTGAATCTTGTCCTCGTGATGCTATTAAACAGTCTGATCTTTTCGAATTAGCGACTACTGATAAATCAGAACTTATTATGAGACCAGAATATTCAAAGAAGGGTGGATCAGAATGATAATTGAAATCTTAGCTATTGGATTAATTATCTCCGCAGTATTGGCCCTATTTCTTGATGAAGTAGTTTATTCTGTTGCTGCTTTAGCAGCTACTTTTCTATTAACTGCATTAATTTATGTTTTAAATGGAGCTGTTTTTGCTGGTATCTTCCAATTTGCTGTTAGTATAGGCACATTGGCTATTTTATTTCTATCAGGGGAGATGTTGGGTGAAAAACCAAGCAAAAAGGCTTCCTCCTTACGAATCGGTGGCTTAGTAGGTGTAGGTTTTCTGTTATCTTTGCCAGCGATTTTCTTATCAGTTTCTGGAGTCTCGCATGTTGCACCTGATGTAGAATTCGGCGATGCACTGTGGAATCTTAGAGGTGTTGACGTATTACTTCAAGCTATTGTAATTTTGACCGTGGCTATTGGTATTAGTATTGTTCTCTTTGAGCGGAGGAAGAAATAATGGATTATGTTATACTATCCATTGTATTGCTCTTCATTGGCATCTATGGTTTGCTTACAAAGCGTCAGTTACTTAAGGTGTTTATTTCGATTGAATTGATCGCTACAGCCGCTACTTTGAATTTTATTATGTTGGCTTCGCCGCAAGGCATGGGTGAAGCATTACTGGTTTTAGCGTTCTCAGTTGACACTGCTATTAGTGCTGTAATCTTGGCGTTGCTCGTTATAGTATCAAAACACTATGGTACAAGTGACATTACAAAGATAGTTGCTAAACTAAAAGAAAACGAAGTTGAAGAAAGCGAGGTTGAAACACAATGATGCTTGAAGAGTTCTCTGCATGGTTTGTCTGGGTTATTCCACTAATTGCAAGCTTATTTGTTCCATTAATTGGAAAATATAGTGAAAAAGCACGAAACTATTTTGTTATTGCTATAATGGGTGTAATTACAGCATTAGCACTCACCCTTATTCCAGGTGTATGGTTTGGAAAAGGCGAAACAACTTACTATACCCTTGATTGGCTCCCTAATATAAACGGTGGTTCAGCAGGCATAACCGCAGGTGTTTACATCGATCCATTGAGTGTACTATTCACCTGTCTTGTTGCCTTCTTTGGTGTAATCATCGCAGTTTATTCACTGGGTTATATGAAAGGAGAAGAAGGCTTAACCCGCTATTACTACTTACTATTACTCTTCATAGGTTCCATGATTGGTTTAGTAATCTCAGATAACCTTCTTCAAATGTTCATATTTTGGGAAATGGTCGGATTATGTTCTTATGCTCTTATTAGTTTCTGGTATAAAAAACCAGAATCCATTCATTCCGGTGTAAAAGTTTTCATGATGACCCGCATCGGAGATATCGCATTACTCGCTGCTATCGGTATAATGTTCTTTATGTTTGGAACTTTTAGTTTTCATGGTATAATTACTGGTATTGAGACTGCAGCGGCAGCTCAAACACTCGATACTGGCATGCTTACTATTGCTGCATTTCTAGTATTAGGTGGTGCTATTTCAAAATCTGCACAATTCCCTCTTTTTACCTGGTTATATAGCGCGATGGAAGCACCAACTTCTGTTTCCGCATTACTTCATGCAGCTACAATGGTAAAAGCGGGTATATTTTTACTTGCGAGATTTATTGTAATCTTTTCAGTAGCTCCAATCCTTATGAATGCACTACAAGTCGCTTGGTTCCCAACTATTGCATGGGTTGGCGTAATAACTGCTTTCATCGGTGCATCACTAGGCTTGATGACTACTGACATCAAAGGGGTGCTCGCATATTCTACCGTAAGCCAGATTGGGTTCATGATGGCAGGCTTAGGTACAGCGGTTGCTGGCGCAGCATCAATCGGTTGGTTCGCAAGCCTTTTTCACATGGTTAGCCATGCCTTCTTTGAAGGCCTGGGTTTCCTATTAGCAGGTGGTATCATCCATGCGGTAGGTACCAGAGACATGCGTTTAATGGGTGGTCTACGAAAAGCAATGCCTATAACCTTCGTATTGATGGGCATCATGGTTGTAACTACAAGTGGTTTACCACCATTTGCAGCTTTCTTTAGCAAAGGGCTCATCTTAGAAAGCGTAGCTGTAATCGGTAGCACCGCAGGTCTTATTCAAACTGTACTACTCTATGTAACAGCGGCGATTACTTTTGCGTATTGCATTCGTATGTTTAGCTTAGTGTTTATGGGGAAAAAATCATTATTTCTTGAAAAACTACACATTCACGAGTCTCCAAGAATAATGCTTATTCCTGCAGCAATCTTGGCTGTTTTTTGCATTATTTGGGGTCTCTCAGAACCTCTCTTAACAAC
>JAAZFA010000346.1 GCA_012511995.1 Thermoproteota archaeon
GGTATGGAAGTCTTTGCAGACCTACTACAAATCCCCATTGAAGACATTGGTGATATCTCGCTTAAAGTAGAAAAAGAACCCGACCCCGTAAGCTGTACATGTGTAGCTTTTGCTAAAACTGAAGCCATGGGATTGCTGCGTAAAGGCTGGTCCAAAGAACAAGTTTTAGCTGCCTATACACGCGCAATGGCAGTTCGAATGGCAAATTTGATTAACCGTGTGGGTTTAGAACCTGAACTTGTAGTTACAGGGGGGCAATCTAAAAACATTGGCATAGTTAGTCGAATCGAAATAATCTTAGGCGTTAAAACTTTGCCGATGCCACGATGGCGTGATGATGGCTTAGACCCCATGGTTGCTGGAGCATTAGGCGCTGCATCACTAGCAAAAGCACTGTATGAAAAAGCTCAGAACCCATAGGTGAACAAAAATAATTTCCCATTATGGTTACATCGATGGTTCAGGTGAATACTACATATTAGTAGACTCTGACAAATGTAACGGTTGTGGAAAATGCGTAAGCGAATGTCCTAAAAAAGCTTTCTATCTCATTACAGAATTCATCGACCTAGAAGACAAAACGGTGGCAGCAATAAATGAAGAACACCGGAAAAAAATAAAATACACTTGTAATGCCTGCAAACCAGAAACTCACCGAACACCTTGTCTTTTAGTTTGTCCCTTTAAAGCTATTAGTATCGTTTGGAATCCAAAATAAAAAGAAAAAGATAGTTTCTGTTTCTATTTTACTCGATGTCTTAACAACAATACAGTTCCTATAAGTACGCCTGAGAAAACAAAGATTGCAATGATTACAATGGTCCAAGCATCTATTTCTACTGGAGGCTCAGGGGTTGGCGTAGGTGTCGGCAATTTTGTTGGTGTGACTGTTGGAGTATAAGGGGTTGGCGTAGGTGTCAAAGTGGGTGATGGCGTTGGGGTTGGTGTAGGAGTGGGATCTGGTTCATAAATTGCAACTGTTAAGTTAAAGTCGGTTTCAGCCATTACTATTTTGCTACTATTCTCTAATCTAATATTCCAGTTGTAAGTACCGTTTACCGGTAACTTGTAATTGATCGTATTATCTGTAAAGGCAGTTAGTGTTGTTTCATTGCTTGCTACGATGCTTCCATTAACTATTAAATCTGCGCGATAGAATTTGTCAGTTCCATTGATACATGGCTCAAAGACAAAACTAACATTTTGATTGTCTGTGATAGTTTCATTATGGATTGGCTTTTTGAGCGTGACTGATATATTTTCATATACAATTGGAGTTGGCGTTGGTTCTGGCGTTTCTGTAGGGGTAGGCGTAGGTGATTCTTCGCTGGTCACAATGGGAACGAGACAACTGCAAACGAGCAAAGTAAAAACAGTGAATGCCAAGTACACTTGTTTATTATTCATGACCGCTAATCGTTTGTTTTTATATTTATAAGTTTCTAAGTGCTAAATAATAGAATATACGGTTGATAGCTGGATTATCTACGTTTAATTTGCTTTATGAATCATTTTATAAGCAGCCAAGTTAGAATAAATGTTAGATACAAAATGGTCAATTCTGCAGAACAAAACATAGCTACAACTGATAAAAATCTTATTTCAAAAAAAGAAACTCCATCCTCTAAAGGGATTATTGTTGCCAAATATGAATTAAATCAGAATGAGATAAGATTTTTTTCAACTATAGGGCTATTTAATAAACAACTGGTGTTAGCCCAAGAGTTCCTAATTGACGAGTTGACATCTATAGAGAATTTTGGGAACCGCCTAAGCTTAACACGCAATGGCACGCCATATAACTTTGTTCTGAAACGAAAGGGTGAGTCATTTACCGAGTTTTACGCGCAAATATTAAATGCTCGTCAAGAATGTCAAAAAAAGCTTCAACGAATAGAAAAAGTTACTAATCAAAAAGTTGAACTTTTAAAATTCTTAAATAAGTCTTTACAAATCATTGATATATCTTTTGATATCTTGATGAAACTCCATGTAACTAGGATAGATTGGGATTTAGTAGCAACTGATACTAAGCGATTAAACGACGCTTTTAGTTTTGAAACTGTAATGCTTCCAGCATTTGAATTAAATTTCTCAAAGTTAAATCTTTCAACAAGTAGGCAAAACCCTAAAGGAACAGCCAAAGAAACCTTCACTGTATTAAAAGCCCTCTACGACTATTTTATCGGTTTAAAACCCCCAGACAATTTAGTTGATATGAACCCTGTCTTTGAAGAGATAAAAACGATGATTATAGTTTACTATACTCTAAATGACCTTGTGTTGGCTAGACTTGTAGGTGATAAGGATAACAAGAGAGAGATAATTCACCTTCAAGAGCTTATAGTCAAACTTCCAGAGGGAGCGAATTTTAAGCTACTGCTTGATCCTTTTTTAGGGTCTAAAAACCAGTTTATTGTTGATGAGGTTCGTGGATGTTTCAAGGATCATTTGCGTAATTACGTTCTTCAAGAAATATAAGTTGCTTTTCTATACTTAGCCAGTCTTTAGTCATAATAGCCGTAAATGTTTATTAAAGCAGGATCGCTCTGCTCGAAATGCTCCCGATTTTGCTACGCTTTTTTTAGAAAATTTAGATAGTTAACTTTCAATTAATTAAAACCATTTTACTTTAGCACCACTTAACCACTTCCAATAGAGCATGCTCTAGTTTGATTTAGGCTCCATATGCACTGTTACAACCGAATTGGCAAAACGTTCCTTTGTTTCTTTCTCTAAGAATGAAGCCAACTTGTGTGCATCTTTAATTGATACATGTTTTGTGAAGCAACAGTCGATATTGATGTAATGTTTACCTCCTGCTGAATAAGTTAGGATATGTTTGACTTCTAATTTATCTTCGGTTGATTTGGCTACTTCATATACAATTTTTCGGAGCCTTGCTTCATTAATTAGCTCTGAAACGTCGTTTTCGAAGGGTTCAATATGCACCGTTACATTTTCTACTGACTTTATCTTTTGTCTTATTCGTAACTCGATTGTTTCTGCAATCTTGTGAGCTTCTTCAACAGAGATTTCAGGATCAACATAAGCATGTAGTGTCATGTAGAGTTTACTTCTAATATAACATACCTCGATTTCATGAACTTCTTTAACGCCTAGTACAGTAGCTTGTTCCTTTATGATCTGTTTCAATTTTTTCTCTTGGTTATATGGTTCAATATGAATTGTTGCATCTACATTACCTAACGTGTCTTTTAGGCATGTCTCAATTTTTGTGGCAAGCGAATGTGCATCTTCTAGGCCCATACCCTGAGGAACCTGAATTGAAGCTTCTATAAACACTTTTGAACTTACTTTACGGATTTTTAGATTTTCAATTCTAAGGACACCGTCACAAGATTGTATTACCTTCTGAGCGCTTACTACAAGATCTTTTGATGCGCTGTCGCTTAATTCCATAATACTAGACTTAGCTAACTTAAGGCTCAAATAAGTGAGCATAGCACCTAAAAAAATTGATGCAAAGGCATCTGCACCAACAACACCTAAAAGAGCCAAGCCAAAACCAATTAATGCTATAATTGTAGAGCCTAAGTCTGATATAGCATCGTATAATCCTGCTTTCATGGATTGACTTTCTAAACTTTTATTCCTAAACACAGTCACTCTTAATAAAGCGATGAAAAGAGCGTATGCTATGGCTATAAAACCTGCATAACCAATGTTTCCTGAGATGCCTATGGGTGTTATGAGACGAAGTACCGCTTCATAGAAGATAACAAGTGCAACTACAATCAACACGAGTCCGCCGATTAAGCCACCTATAGCCTCGAATTTTTCATGTCCATACATATGTTCCTCATCGGGCGGTTTAAGTGAAGCACGTACTACAAAAAACAACATAACACTAGAAAATGCATCCAGTAAGGCATGTAATCCATCGCTTATGATCGCTAAACTATTTACTATGACACCTAAAGCTACTTCAACGATTACAACGCTAAATATCGCTATAGCAGAGATTCTAAGTGCCTTGAGTTTTTCTTTACCTTCGAGGCTACTTTGCATTTGTAATCAACTTATGGTCATTGTATGAGCGATTTAAGAATAACTAACTTTTTGGTACTTTATAATATGATTCCTTTTGTATTAAGTGAACTACTCGTCTCTTACGGGGCGAGCAGCTCCAATTAAAAACAGTTGATACACCTTCAATTTCTACACCACTCACAACACCAACAACACACACAACACAACCCCCAAACCACAAACACCCACCCCAAAAACTGCCCCCTAACCAACAAAAACCCAGCAAACAAAACCACAACAAAACACACAAACAACCTCCAAAACACAAACCTTCAACAAAACAAAAAAAGACATGCAAACAACCCCCACCGCAAACTCTAACAAATAACAACTAAAAAACCACCCCAATTAACAACCACCCCAAATACACCCAACAACCTATAACCTCAACCAAACCCAAAAACACCCCACACCAACATTTAACAACCCAGATAAAACAGTAACTAACTTGAAAAACA
>JAAZFA010000347.1 GCA_012511995.1 Thermoproteota archaeon
ATTAAGTCAGCTCTGTGACGGATTTGACCCAACGTAGCTGCGGGTATACCGACTTCTTGTGTCGCCATTACAGATGGACCGTGGCATACACTTGCGCAATTGTCGAGTGCAGATCCTAGTTCTTCAGCTAATTCTACACCGATGCGTTGAGCTTCATTTACTGTACTGCTCCAACCAAATAGCAATGGATACTTGGCGTCGGTTAATATTTGGGCTGCTTTCTTGATGGCTTCATCCATAGGAACAGGCACTAATTTGCCGTCTTTGCGAATCATCGGTTTTAAGATACGTTCTTCACTCTTGTAGCCGTGAACCATTTTTGCTTCGCATTGGGCACAACCGTTTTTCATCTTTACAATTTCATTATTTTCTATCGTTACTTCTATGTCATCACATAAGCAACCGCAGATTGGACAAACAACATTATTGATTACTTTACTCATAGGCTATTCCTTCCAAACTGTTTCATTAAGAGCTCATCCAAGGTCAAGATAGGCTCGTTAGGTGCGGGTTCCACTTCTACTGGAAACCCTTTGAACAGTGGCATGCCCATACTGTGAGTGTCATCGCCACATACAACGTTTGCCCATGACCCGCAGGGTATGAAGATCATCCCGGGCATTTCGCCCCATTGGTATCTTTGGGCTCTAACTACGACTGAACCATAGGTGGATGTAACTCGAACGGTTGAACCGTTTTTTATGCCAAGTTTGATCATATCAGATTTGTCAAAGTAGCAAACTGCACAACTCTCATAGTATTCTATGGAGCCTTTCCCCCGTTCTTTTCCAACACCCTGCTCAATAGTCCTACCAGTAATTAGAGTGACGCGTAGTTTTCGCTCTACCATTCTCTATGACCTTAACCAATAGAAATTTATGCACATATATTTAAGAGTAAGTTCAAAAATTATTAAAAATTCACAATAGTCAAGGCATATTTTTGCTATGATTGATAAAACTCAAAAAAAGGAAATAGCTAGTTTTATGAGTTGAATTATTCAAGTTTTCCCTGGGTTGCAGTAAACTGGGCATTGTATGTTCGTTTATGGTTTTGTTCGTTGATGTTGCAAACGATTTTGTTAAACTTTGCTCCTCTAAGTTTTCTGAAATCCTTAGACATGTCAGGTTCAGTATCGTCAAACCAACAAATCACGTAATGGTCCTCTTTACCCTCGGGTGAGGACAAATAATCTGCGTCACCCATAAGGGTGTAGAAGTCTTTGATAAAGCCGCAAAATTCTAAGTCGCTTGTTTGATTTACCATTACTTCTCTGGCACGTATGACTACGAAGGGTTCAGATTCAGGTTTTTCTCGTTCCTTAAATATGCTAAGAACTGGTCTATTCCATGTTAATTCTGGCAAGTTACCACCTAGAATTATAGAGGTATATTAAATTATTTAATAATACCGTCATTTGTCGGATTTAAAATGAGGGGTCAGCTAAGTTTTGCTTGTTTAGCGTTGAATGTTGCGTTATATGTTCTTTTACTGGTTTTCTCGTTTATTGTATAATTTACACCGCCAAAAAAGCGGACTCCCCGTAGTCGACGAAGATCATTAGTCATATCGGGTATTGTATCGTCGAACCAACACATTACATAATGGTCGTCTCTGCCTCTAAGCGTTGTAAGGTAATCTGCATCGCCCATAAGAGTAAAAAAGTCCTCGACCTTACCTGAGAATTCTTTTCCGTTTGAGGCAACTTTAACCTGCTTGGCTTTAATGACTACAAACGGGTCTGATTGCCATTCATCAGTTGACCTTTCTTTAAAAATGCAGATAACTGGTTTCTTCCAAACCGATTCAGACAATAGAAATTCCTCTAACTAGCCTAATTTAACCCTGTTATTTTAAGTTTTATAACAATCCTTTACAGAATTTCTAAAAAATCAACAACTGAAAATAAAGGCGTAGGTATATGAACATGCAAGAGTTGTCAGTCACGCCTGTCTATTAAACAGTTTATACATAATTATAGCTCCCTTAACCCATTACTTCTTTTTGCGCTTTCCAGAGTGATTGAAGGAACCAAACACAGGGAAAATACCCATCAGCAACATAGCAACTAAAAACCATCCACGATAAAACCGCTTGCTAAATATTAGCCGCTTCCAAGATTCCAAAACTCTGGAACCAAAGGCATAGACCAAACATATCTGCCGACCCATAAAGATAACTTAACATTATTATCATGCGAATGTAACAAAAATGAGCCCACGCTGCAACGAGTATACACTTATATTTCCATAAGTAAACAACCAAGCCTTAAGGGCTTAACAGAACGGTATTTAAAAATTTATTTAAATATCAGGTAAAACTGTACGCATGCTTCGATTCACATCCCCGTAATCATACCATAAACAGCCAGTACCATTGAAAATGTATTCATCTGTGTAAACAACGTTGTAGTTGTTTTGTGAAACTTGTGC
>JAAZFA010000042.1 GCA_012511995.1 Thermoproteota archaeon
ATATGACCAATCCAAATGCGATACCTCGATTTTAAACTAACATAATATTGATTAAACCTAGGCGGTTTTTTATGTCAGTTGTTAAGTCTAAAGGATGAAAAGAGTACGCTATATATTCTGATAAAATGAGAGTGTTAACTAAAACATGGAGGTAATCATGAGACCATCCGAACTTATCCAACTAAAACGCCATGAAATCTATTCAATATTAGATAAGTACAAAACTCTTGATAACCTAAGAGTCTTTGGTTCGGTAGCTAAAGGAACTGATAATGAAGATAGTGATATTGATTTATTAATTGACGCTCACAAAGGCACTACACTCTTAGATCTCGGTGGCTTTCAAGACGAACTTCAAACACTACTAGGAGTTAAAGTTGATCTGTTAACACCAAAGGATATTTCTAAACACTTTGTGGAAGTTATATTAAAAGAGGCTATCCCTTTATGAGAAAACAAAAAGATCTCAATGTGTATCTAGAAGAAATTTTTCAGGCAGCTAACTACATCGACTCTTATACGAAAGATATAAATTTTGATGAGTTTATAAAAGACACAAAAACCTCACAAGCTGTGATCTTAAATCTTTTGATTATTGGGGAAAATGCTAACAAATTGTTGAATTTACACCCTGAATTCACGCAAGACACTGAACATTTAAGATGGACAGCTATGAGAGGAATGAGAAATCGAATAGCACATGGTTATTTCGAAATGAATATGGAAATTGTTTGGGAAACGATACAACAATCAATTCCTAAAATTATTCAGCAAATACCAATGCTAATTGACAATCAGCGCAATCAAGATGACATCGAACGCTAGTAAAACTTAGTAATTAAGATTTGATTCACAGTAGCGAACCACCTTTTTCGGGTGGTTTTTTTTTGAAAAAATGAAAAACATTAGAGATGAGGGATTCAACTTAATTGTTTTTGGTGTTTTTTAACGGAAATTAAATGGAGTCTACATTTTTAATAGTAACTATTGGAATGTTAATTTTAATTGGAATTAACGTTTATTTACTAATGTTTGCGCCCCTCAAAGAGGCAATGTTTATTTTTTTTATAACACTCTTTATGTGGATAATTATTTCAATGAAATTACTTACGACCGCCTAGTTGGCGGTTTTTTTATGCCTGTAAAAATATCCAAAATTAATAGAGGTTAATACTATGATAAACCCAGCAATTGATAAACTAATAAAGATGCTTGCACAATCAATGGCAAAGCAGTGGGTAAAAGATAAAAAGTTAATTAAGGAAAAGAAAAATGTTGAGAGTGTGCCTGTACGCTAGGTTCAGCACAGATAACCAAAAAGAATCATCTGTTGATGACCAGTTTAGAATTTGCCGATTAAGAATCGAAAGCAACGATTGGAAAGAAGTCGCTGCATATTCTGATAAAGCTGTATCTGGAAGCACACGTGTTGAAGATCGTCAAGGTGGCTCAGCTATGTTAACTCAAGCCATGGCAGGTAATTTTGATGCATTAATTATGGAGGGCTTAGATCGTTTATCTAGAGATCAAGTAGAGCAAGAAAGCATAGTTCGCAGACTGGAGCACAGGGGAATAAGAATCATTGGGGTATCAGATGGATATGACTCAACACACTCCGCACGTAAAGTTTTGCGAGGTGTAAGAGGTTTAATTAATGAAATATATCTTGATGATTTGCGAAAAAAAACTCATCGTGGTCAATCAGGCCAAATTGAACGTGGCTATATTGCTGGCGGTAAATCGTACGGATATGACATCATTAAATGTGATGGAGGTAGTCGTTATCAAATAAATGATTCAGAAGCACAATGGGTTAAATATATATTCAAAGAATATTCAGAGGGAGCAAGTGTACAAAGTATTGCTCACAATTTGAATAAAATGGGTATAGTATCCCCCCGTAAAACGGCATGGGGGGTTTCAGCAATTTATGGAAGTCCAGTAAAAGGTTCAGGTATATTAAACAATCGTTTATATATTGGGGAACTTGTATGGAACAGATCGAAATGGCAAAAAAACCCAGATACGGGTAAAAGACAGCGTATTGAAAGACCAAAAAAAGAATGGAAAATCATCCCTACCCCATCCCTTAGAATTATAGATGATGTAATTTGGAATAAAGTCCGAAATAGAATTGATGCTGGTCGTGATGCGAACGGAAGAAAACGATACGGTCGTAAAGGTATATCGCTTTTTGGTGGCTACTTGTCGTGCCCCAACTGTCACGGCAAATTAGTCGTAGTAAACGCTGTAAGTTACGGCTGTAATCGCTCAAAAGACATGGGTAAAACAGTGTGTTCTGGTTTTTTGGTAAATAGGAAAATCTTGGAAAAAAAACTGTTATCCACTTTAAAAAATGATTTATTAACAGAAGAAGTAGCTGAACAGTTTGAGCGTTATTTTAAAGATGAAGTTGATCGATTATTAAATAGCAATCAGTCGGAGTTACTAGTATTTGAATCTCGATTGAAAGAAATTGAATCAGCAATTAATAAGTTAATTGACGCAATCATGAAAGTTGGAATCAGCGATGCATTATCAGCTAAGTTAAAATCTTTAGAGGAAGAGAAAAATAGAATTTCTCAGAAGCTTACAGCAAAGCCTATCCAATCGCAAATAAAGTTGCCTGATATCAAAAACGCATTTGCCGACATTGTGCAAAGGTTAGATGAGGTGATGACTAAGCAGCAGCCCGAAAAAGCAAGAAAAGTAGTTCATGACATATTTGGTGATATTGAAATTGAACTAAGAGATAGAGAAGTTTGGGCAAAAATAAATACGGCTCAATCGCTTTCATATGCAATTGAGCCGTATCTAAAGGTGGTTGCGGAGGCAGGATTTGAACCTACGACCTTCGGGTTATGAGCCCGACGAGCTGCCAGA
>JAAZFA010000348.1 GCA_012511995.1 Thermoproteota archaeon
ATTTATCCTCGTTTGTCGGAAAAAAATCCTTCCGTGTGCAAAAGAAGCTCATGGGTTTTTTGCCGAAGAGGATTAAGGTTAGTTTTGATCCTGGTTCAATTTATGCACAAAAAGGTCTCTCGGCAATCGAGCCCATTATCCAGAACTCGTTTGTAATGATGCCAAACGCGCTAGAACTACAGCTCATAACAGGTGAAACAAGCATACCTAAAGGCGCCCAAAAACTAATCGCCATGGGCGTAGAAATCGTCGCAGTAAAGATGGGTGATAAAGGCTGCTATGTCACCAGTGGTGAAGAAAAACAAATTATACAGCCCTACAAAGTTCAAGCCATCGACACCACAGGCGCAGGCGACGCATTCAATGCAGGCTTCCTCTACGGTTTAATCCAGAACAAGACACTGGCTGAATGCGGTAGAATGGGAAACTTCGTCGGCTCTCGATGCGTTATGAAGATGGGGGCACGAGACGGTTTACCCAGACATGAAGACATGCCTTACTAGTAGGCAAGTTTCTATTTGTTTAGATGTACCAAAAAACTAGAAAAAAGATTAGCGGCTGCTCTTCTTGGTTAGCGTATTAATAATGCTTTGGAAGATTAGTTTGCCATCCCCATATTGAAATTTCTGATTCGTGCTCGTCCAGTTGGGCAATTGCCACCAGTACATGGCTCGCTCAGGATGTGGCATTAACCCAAATATGTTGCCTTCTTTGTTGCATATGCCTGCAATGTCATAGAAACTCCCATTAGGATTAGCTGGATATTTACCCTCTGCGACTTCACCGTTGTTATTGCAGTAGCGTAATACTATCATGTCTTCGTCGATTAGTCTTTCAAGAATCGCATCCTCTTTTTCTTTAGGAAAGAGTAGTCTGCCTTCGCCATGTGCGATGGGTAATTGTATGGTTTTACCGGTTGGAATGGCGGTGGTGAAAGCGCATTTGCCGTGGTTTTCTTGTTTTAGGTAGACCCATTTACATTTAAAACCAGATGGTTCATTAGTTGTCAGCGCAGCTTGGGCATATTCGCTTACACCGTCTAAACTTGGAAGCAAACCATATTCCACCAGTATCTGGAAACCATTGCATATGCCAAGGATTGGTCTGCCTTCATCGACAAAGCTCTGGATCTCCTTACCTAATTGTGCAGAGAGATGTCTCGCAAAGATTACTCCTGACCGAACATAGTCCCCGTAGGAAAAACCGCCTGGTAAAACTAGTATATTATAGTCGAGCAGGTTGCGGAGTTTTATCATGTCGCTGATTTGAATTACTTCTGCTTGGGCACCGAGTTCAGTAAAGGCTCGTTTGGTTTCTGCATCACAGTTGGTGCCGCCAACGCGTAGTATACAAACTTTGATGTCATCTGCGTTCATTGCAATTCCTCCTTTGGGTTGAGTGTTTGTTTCCAACTTTGACGTAGATCATCGAGTGGAACATCAACGACGGTTTTCCCGTTTAAGCCAGTTATGTTTAATTTCGCTTCCTTAGTTACCCTGCCTATTTGAGCACTATATTTACCGAGTAGCTTCTCGAAGAGCTTCTTGTCTTGGGAGGCAATTTCAATTAGAAAACGACTGTTTGATTCGGAAAATAACAAGAAATCGTTTCGAGAGACGTCTTTAGCTGGAACTTTTTGCAGGTCGAGTTCTAATCCAAATCCACTGGCAAACGCCATTTCAGCTGCGGCTACTCCTAGACCGCCTTCGGAAAGGTCGTGACAAGACTTAATTATGCCTTCTCTCATGGCTTTTGTAAGGTTGTAGTAGATTTTTCTCGCTCTGATGGCATGGAGTTTAGGGACAGAATTACCTATGTACCCATTTAGCCTGTAGTACTCTGAGCCACCGAGCTCCGGGTAGGTTTCACCAATTATATAAAGTATGTTACCTGGTTCTTTGAGATCTACTGAAACTGTTTTGTTAATGTCAGGAACGATGCCGACTGCAGTGATTAGCAATGTTGGTGTCACAGCCCCCATGGGTGATTCATTATAGAGGCTGTCTTTACCTGAGATGAATGGGGTTCGAAAAGTGGTTGCTATGTCATAGCATGCTTCACAGGCACGTACTAACGAGCCAAGGCGCTCAGCTTTTTCTGGGTTACCCCATGTGAAATTATCCAATAGTGCTATTCTTCTGCCACCTACAGCGATGTTATTACGTATTGCTTCGTCGATAGCTGAAGCTGCCATCCAGTAAGTATCTATTTTACCATAATTGGGGTTCATACCACAACTTATCGCAATTCCTTTGATAGAGTCATCCACTGGTTTGAGAACTGCTGCATCGTTAGGTCCAGCGTAGTCACCTTGGAGGGGCTTTAGAAGAGTATTACCTTTTACTTCATGGTCATAGGTACGTATGACAGCTTCTTTGCTAGCAATGTTAGGTGCTGCTAGAAGCTGTAGTAGGCTATCAGTTAGGTTCACTGGCTCAGGGAATTCTGGCTCCATAAGTTCAGGTATTACGATTATAGCATTTTTTGTACTTTCACACGGATTAAAGAGAATCTCCATATCGATGTCAGAAATCAATTCATCTTTGTACTTGAGCCTTAGACGCCTTTGAACGATCAGTTGCCCTATCGCTGTAGCTAGTACATCTTCTTTCTCGAAAATTGAAATGACTTGTTCAAGGTTTCCTGGAGGAACAATCAGAAGCATACGTTCTTGCGACTCAGACAGATAGATTTCCCATGGTGCAAGTCCTTGATATTTTAGTGGAACTTTTTCAAGATTAACTTCGACTCCACAGCCAAATCGTTCAGCGGTTTCACCGACTGCAGAAGACAAACCTCCACCCCCGATGTCGGTGATGGCTGAACCAAGTTGACGGTCTCGAACTTCAATGATTGCACGTTTCACTTTTTCTTCCTCGATTGGATCAGCGATTTGCACTGCTGAGCGACTAATTTCTTCTGATTTTTCGGTTAATTCTGCTGAGGCAAAAGTCACCCCATGAATTCCATCGCGCCCTGTTTTGCCACCTGCGAGGACAATGTAATCGCCGACTTTGCCGTTGCACACATATTTGTTGAGTGGCAAAAGTCCTATACAGCCGCAGTATACTACGACGTTACCTGTGTAACTGTCGTCAAAGTATATTGCACCATTAACAGTTGGAATGCCCATATTGTTACCATAGGCGCTGATGCCTGCGGTGACGCCTCGATAGATGTATTTTGGGTGTTTTACACCAACTGGTAATTTGTTGTGATCATAATCTAGTGGTCCAAAGCCTAGTACATCAGTGCATGCAATGGGATCTGCCCAGACACCTAATATGTCTCGGATGACTCCACCGACGCCTGTTGCAGCTCCACCAAATGGTTCCACTGCCGATGGGTGGTTATGTGTTTCCACTTTTGCTGCGATACCATAGCCTTTATCGAATTTGACTATACCTGCGTTGTCTTCGAAGACACTGAAGCACCACGGTGCATTGATTTCTTTTGTAGCTTTGACGAGGTAGGTTTTGAATAAGCTTGTTATTTCTTTGTCGTTGAGTTTTATTTTCCCTTTGAAGGTTTTGTGATAGCAATGTTCACTCCATGATTGACTAATAGTTTGAAGTTCGATGTCGGTGGGGTTACGGTTTTCTTTTTTAAAGTAATCTTGAATGGTTGCCAATTCGTCAGTGCTAAAGCCTAGGGCGAGTTCATTGTTGATTTCTGTTAGTTGTTCTGGTGTGGCTGTAGATAAGTTGACTTCAAGAACTTGGCTGTTCATACATTGTGTAAATAAATTGCTGTTCATTTCTGCTCAACGATGCTGATTGTATAGTTATCTTTTGTTGGGTTCGCTAAGAGGCGTTTACTCATTTCTTCAGCTTTAGCGTTTGCTTCCATAGGGGTTGCTGCTTCAAAAAAGACAGTGTAGACTTTGCTTACTTCTACTGCTGTAACTTTATAGCCGAGTTCTACAAGTGATCGTGTGGTGGTTTCGCCTTCCGGGTTTCTGTGTCCGGGTCTGAGGCTAACTTCAATTTTGGCAGCGTATTTCATAACCGTTAATTTATGCTGTAAGGATTTAAACACTTTCGCAGTAAATGGTACAAAATGCTATGTAAGAATCATATGTTTTTGTTTGTATTCTATCTCTACGGTCCGTTCTTTGTTGGTTACTTTGCCGATTCGCTGCGGGTTTACACCGCTTGATTCAAGAACATTCAGGGCTGTATCGACGTCTGATTTATCGACTATAATACCGAATCCCCAGCCCATATTGAAAGTTTTAAACATTTCCTGGTCAGTAATTGTGAAATCTAATTCAGCTCCCGTTTTTTGGATTAAGTCAAAGATTGGGTGAGGGGTAAAGTTGTCGAAGCAAAAACCTATGCCGGGTGACCAGTTAACGAGGGTATTGAATTTCATATAGCCATCACCTGTGATGTGGACGGCTGCTTTGATTTTGACTTTACTAGCTAATGCTAAGAGAGGTTTGACGTAGATTTTGGTTGGTTCCAAAACTTCCAAAGCTACTTCACGACCTAAACCTTCTGGGATGTCGCTGGGGTTGTATTTACCGCCCCATTGTTTAAAGAGAATTTTTCTGACCATGGTAATGCCGTTGCTGTGGACGCCGCTTGATGCGAGTCCGATGACAGGGTCATCAGGTTTGATGTTTTCACCAGTGATTATGTTTTGGCGTTCGACTTTACCAACTGCCGCGACGACCATGTCAAAGCCAGCGTTGTCAACGACTCCTTTGATAATCTCTGCTACGTCGCCTGTTTCACCGCCAGTGACTGGGCATTCTGATTGGTTGGCCCCCTCTATTATGCCTTTGAGCCATGACTCAACAAGAGATGGGTTGCTTTCTTGTGCGTGTATGTTATCTGCTATCGATAGTGGTTTGGCGCCGGAGCGTATAACGTCGTTTACAGCCATAGCGACTGCGTCGATGCCGATTGTATCATATTTATTTGCGAGTTGTGCGATGAGAACTTTTGTACCTACTCCTTCGATGACTAAGTCTAAAAAGCTGTCGGATTCGATTGGGAAGATGTTGCCGTATGGTAGTTTCATAACTCCGCCAAAACTACTATGACGGTATGTGTCGTTTAGGGTTGTGAGTGCTTTTTTGGATTCGACACGCTGGGCACGGTTAACGCCCGCGTCAGTGTAAGTGTAAGATTTAGACATAGGATCGTTTTCCTTTTACGCTTAATGTGTATGTTTCTGTCTGATAACAATTTTGTTTCTATTTGTTTGATTAATTGAATGTTTTTAGGCAGACAATATTTTGTCATACTGTCGGTCTTTTCTCGTACTTTATGTGTTAATCTTTCCACTTAAGACTATAGCTCAGGTAATATGGTGGAAAAGAATTGTTAATGATAATGAATATATCCTCGAATAGCCACAAAAAATACAATGTCGCGGTTGTAGTCTAGCTCGGTAGGACTCCAGCTTCCCAAGCTGGCTACCCGGGTTCAAATCCCGGCAACCGCACCTTAAGATCAAAAAATTGATTACCGCCCACTTGGGTAATTGCTTGTTGCCTCCATAGAAAGGTTTTATATTCTAAATCGGTGTTTATTCGGTTCTTATAGACTCTAAGGGAGAGAAAAATTTGAGCAAAACTACTAAATATTAACAGCTCTTGTAATTAGTGTCAGGTGTTTCTGTCTTTTTACTTCTTTTATTAAGGCATCAACCACCGGTTTGTGGACCTATGGGGGGTCTGGATATGACGATGCAATCAACAATATCCAAGCTTCCGATGGTACACACATTATTGTTGGTTTAACTGAATCCAGCGTCAACTGAATCCAGCGTTAACAACTATGACTTATGGATATTCAAGGTAGCTCAAGACGGCAGTACTGTATGGCGTAGAGTATATGATGGCGGAGGTAACGAATCAGCATTCAATGCTATAGCTTCCTCTGATGGTGGCTACACGGTAGTTGGTACCACTACTTCCCTATGGTGCAGGTGAAACTGATCTTTGGTTGGTAAAGACTGATTCAGAAGGTAACATGGTTTGGAATAAAACATATGGCGGTGAATATTATGATGAAGGCTGGATGGTGCTTGAGACTTCTGACGGCGGTTGCTTGATAGCTGGCACTACCTGCAACATGGATATGATTGGTAACGCTTGGCTAGTAAAAACTGACTCTGTTGGGACTCTCGAGAGGCAAAAACCTATGGTGGAAGTAGTGACAGTGGTTTGTATGGTATAACCAAAACAGTGGTTGGTGGATATATCTTGGCAGGCTATACAAACTCTTCTGGTGCAGGCAATTATGACATGTTGCTAGTAAGAGTGGATTCTGAAGGTGTTGAGCAGTGGGTCCAAACTTACGGTGGGTCTGAAGATGATTTTGCGTACATAGCTTTTGAGAGTGAAACAGGTTTCGTGGTTGTTGGTACGACTTACTCATTTGGTGCCATGTAATGCCTGATGTATGGTTGCTTAAAGTTGATGCGATGAGTGGTCTGATGTGGAATTATACTTACGGTG
>JAAZFA010000349.1 GCA_012511995.1 Thermoproteota archaeon
CACTAAGATTAAACCAAGCTTTATCACCAACCAAAAAACCCACCAACATATTTCAAATTAAAAAACGCAAATAAACAATGAATACACACACATTATTAACAATTCATAAAATTAAATGAAAGAAAACAAACATTATTCAACAATAAAAAACTAAAAACAACTCATTCTTCAAAAACCAAAGGATAAGTAGGAATAAAATCAGGCGCATCCCTACCATCCGACCCTTTAACCGTAACCTCAGAGTCTCCAGAAACCTCATCGTCATAAGCTTTCCGAAGCAACAACGGCGCCAAAACAGTAGTAATAATAATCATACCCAAAATAGCTGAATAAATATCCTGTGAAATAGCCCCCGTAGAAATAGCAACCCCCGCCACGATAAGCCCAACCTCACCTCGTGAAACCATACCATAACCTACCTTCACACCTTTACTGCGACACTTAAGAAAATACGCAGCCGGCAAACCACAACCAACAACCTTGCTAACAAGAGCAACTACAACAAGCACTACAAAAAAAAGGTAAAACATCCCATCCATAGTAATGAAACTTGAAATATTAAACTGAGCACCCGCTAACGCAAAAAACACCGGCGAAAAAATAATGCTTATCTTTTTTATATACTCACGAATCTTCCCAATCATATGTGAACTAGCAATCGCCATCCCAGCAGCAAAAGCACCAACAATCGCCGATAAACCAAGCAAAGAAGCCAACGCAGAAGCACCAAAACACGCAGCAGTCGCCGCAGCCTCAACAGGACCCTCTGTCTGACCCTTCCCGATAAAATTAATAATTCTAGGCAAAATAAGAGCAAAAAAAACCGTTAAACCAAGCCACAATACCAAAGACCAAACAATAACTTCTACAACACCAAGCGCAGTAACCGCTGTTGAAGACGTAATAAACGATACGATAACACCCAAGATAGCTAACCCCAACACATCATCAACCACAGCAGCACTAACCATCATACAAGCCTCAGGAGCCCTTGTTTTATTAAGCTCCATTAAAACCAAAGAAGTAATCGAAATACTAGTTGCCACTAACGCAGCACCAACCACTAAACCCACAACAGTACCATACCCAAAGAAAACAGACAAACCATAACCCATAGCAAAAGGAACAACAACACCTAAAACACCGATGACAAAACCAGCAGTACCCACTTTCCTGAAATCCTGAAACGTCATCTCTAAACCAGCAGCAAACAAAATCAGTATACCACCAATTTCACCAAAAGCAAGCACAATCTCATTAACCTCAATCAATTGAACACCGCCAATAACAAGAAATTGACCCAAAGCATACGGACCAAGAATCATACCAGCAACAAGCTCACCTAACACAGCAGGGATTTTTCGCCAAGAAAAAACTTCACCTAACACTTTGGCAAAAAACACAAGGATACAAACCGTTAAAATCGCTTGCAATACAGTGTCTAACTCAGCCAGTCTTGGTACCCCCCTTAGATACTACTCATATAGTATCTAGACGGTTTTCCGCTTCAATTTTTAAATATAAATATTTACATTCCACAAACAAAATTTAAATGTACAAACTCAAGAATCAACAAAAACCAAAAACGCAGCACACAAAAAAACCAATGGAACTGCACTCATTTGATGAGTAACGTAATTTTTTCAACAGCCGGCGAACAAAGCTTCCTAATACCACGCTTACCAGGAACAAAAGAAACATTAATCAACCCTAAACCCTCAAGCAACTTTACCTCCTCACTGATGTAGGCTTGACTAAAACCCAACTTTCGACCAATCGTAGAAACATCCAACGGTTCAATCCAAAGCAACTTTAACAACCGCAACGTAGTAACAGACAAAGCATCCGCAACCTTGAGAGCTTGATCACCAGAAACAACCAACTCCTTCTTAGACGCAACTTTTGATGGCATACAATTCTTAACCAAACCCCACTATAACCAAACGGATATAATAAGTGTTCATTACTTATACAAACCCATAACACACAAACAGCATACATTTATCAACCCCAACCAAATCAAA
>JAAZFA010000350.1 GCA_012511995.1 Thermoproteota archaeon
GTTAACATAGTTTAGGTTTGTCCCAACATTGTTTTGAGATACTGGCACCGTTGTGTAGACGGGCGTCGATTGGTCGTTGAATTTGATGGAGAAATTGTTGGTCAAGTTGTATTGAACGCCGGAGATTACTTTCAATGTTGTTTTGGTTTTGAAAACATTTGATGCGTATGAAACTGTCGAAAAGCATACAAACTATGAATAGAATGGCGATTAGTAGCACTTTTGAGAACAGTGAATTTAAAGATTTCATGAAAGAAAAAATAAGTAATTACCTTATGAGAAAAAATATCTCTTAAAGTTACTCATCTATATTTATTGGGCATGCGTTTTTTGGAAACTCTATCACACCTTGAAAGATTTCTTGAAACAACTGCGGCTCTTCACAGTGTATAGGTATCAACTTCACCGGTTTAATTCGCTCAATCAACTCTTTTAGTTCAGGTTTAGATGCATGACCTGAAACGTGCCTACACTTAAACGACCGCTTACCCTTATCGTTAGTTTCATAATCGCAGTTGATTTGAAAGAAATCCATCCAATGCACCATTTTATCTACGTCGATTTCCATTTCCTCACAAAATGGCTCGGTAGAAGCAGAAATATAGCGTGTTTTATGGTTGCCATCTTGGGGAATCAAGTCGAATAGTTCGTTTGAATCCCAAATTGAAAACATCAAAACGTACTGTTTAGGGTTATTGCGTATTTGGTAGGCTCGTAACCCATGATCTAGGTGATGTGTAGCTAATGAATAAATTTCTTCATAATCGTAGGGTTGATCCTTGCATGTTTGAGGTAAGGGATTTTTGGGGTTTTTTACTTCACCGCCGATTCCAAGTCGTTCTGCTATGCGGACCAAGTTGTGGTCATCTTTAGCTGTGTTTCTGCCGTGATAGTGCAGGTAGCCCATCTTGTACTTGTCGTAATCTGCTTTAGAGTAGAGTAGATCACCTTCGCGTTTAAGGTAAACTTTTAAGTTAACCATTGTGCGAGGGTCTGGGAATTCGCTTGGAAAATTGCAGTGCATCCCATAGAGCAAGTATGCAAGTTTGGGCGATATTACCAAAGTACGGTTGTTAGTTTTAGCAGCTTGGTGTACGGTGTTGAAACGTGTTAGGTCTTTCCAACCAAAATTAATGAGCACTAACCCTTCACATCCACTTATGTCTTTGGTAATTTCTTTGCCGACTTGCTCTTCAGTTAGAACATTATCAGAGTTTACCCTTGTGCCTTCAGTGATTAGAATATCAACTGGACCACCAACAGCGTTTATGTATTCATCCATGGAGACTTCGCCTGCGCCATGGAACCTTAAGTCACCTGTATATAGAATGCGCTTACCATCGGGCAACGTAAGCAAGATCGAGCAAGCGCCTGGCACCGAATGTCCTACAGGGATAAGCTTGTACTTTATGCTTTTTACATTGCCCTCTGAAGCAGTGTTAAATCGCCTGTATTTTGGGGCAACGTCATAGGTGAATGGGAATTTTGTTTTTGAATCTACTACAATGGGATGTTCATCTTCTTTTTTCTCGCATAATGTGCATTCCTCTGGGCAAAGGGTTTTGTAGCTGGGTGGTTTCTGTTTTATAGTTGATTCTTTGGCTATTTTGTAGTATTGGTCATCCACGCCGGAAACGGAAACTTCAGTTGTGGCTTTTGCTAGCACTTTGGTTTTTTCTGTACAGTAAACAGGAATAGTTGGGTCAATGAAACTTATGTCTTGGATGTGATCGAAATGTACGTGGGTAATAAATACTGCGTCGACTGCTGGATTTGTTGGGTCACAGGGGGAAACTTGGGTTGTTTTCCAGTAATCAACTGCTTCTTTTAGGGGTATTTTTTTGTTAACTTCTTCATTTTCAAATAATGAAGTCATATCAACAAGGTAGTGTGTGTAGATACCGTCAATTTTTGGCAAGATACCCAAACGTAGTAAATCACGTAACGCGTTTTTGGAGCGTGCTTGGATGTAGTCTGAGTAGAATTTGCTGTATTCACTCATGCGGCGTCCAAAATCGAGTAGGAGTGTTCCATCGTCTGTTCTAAGGAGAATTTTGTTACCGCCGATTTCACCGATTGCTCCATAGAAGGTTAGTGTAGTGGTCAACTATTTCCCCTGCTTTGTACAGGTTAACTTGCTTTAATAACTTATTAAAGAAACTCGTAATCGCTTTTTCTTATTGTGGTTTGCTGCAGTTACGAATTTAAAGTTGGATAAGATTGAAAAGAACTTTAATAACATTTAAGCTAACATCCATTGAGATAGTTTGACTGTTCAGTACTTGTGCAAAAAATGTTCAAAAACATATTCTAGGCGCGAATATGCAAACAATAGGTCTTGCCCTGAATGTGGCATGTTTTTGTTGTTAAACTATACGAAAACAAAACCTATTTCATCGATATCACATGATGAGGTTACTGGTCATAAACATCTGAAAGAAAAACCTTCGTTAATATACGCTGCACAAAGTCTTCGAAACAAAATAGGTCGTATAAAAGAATACCAAGTTGTATCTGAAACTGAAAAAGAAACAACACCACCCACATTACCTGCTTTTGAAAGTTGGCTTTGGAGTACAGAATACGAGGAAGCATTGAAACTTCAAAAAACTTTGCTTCAACGATACAAAGGTAAAACCCTTGAACAAGTAATGTTAGGTGAGGTTGCTTCTAACGAACAAGGGCAGTGTTATACGATTTCTGGTACATGTAGTTCAGCGTTTAAACAAGCTACTTATGAGCAAAGTAGACAGATGCTTATCTCTGATTTGAAAGTGATTCCAGGAATAGGTCCCATAAACGAACAAATCCTAAAGCAGAACGGATACAGTACTGTAGAAGACCTAAAAAAACATCCGCGTTGGAAAAATCAAGCTTGCGACTATATGGATATGGTGGACAGAAAAGAGGTTGCTTCTACGCAAAAGTGGTTATGGCATCGGTTGCCAAAGGCGCATCCTTTACTGCATTATCTGGCAGGATTTATTCAGGAACAAGACTTTGCAATTATTGACATTGAGACTTTGGGATTATCAGAACGACCTATAATTTTAATTGGTCTTGCAAAACCGGTTGGAGACAAGATTTGTACGAGTCAATTTTTGCTTAGGGATATTCAGGATGAGCCGAGTGCAATTTGGGCGCTTGTGTCTCAACTTAAACCTAGTACGGCACTTATTACTTTTAATGGGCGTAGTTTTGATATTCCCTATATCAGGCAGAGATTGGCTTATTACGGGTTGGATGCATCTTTGGATAATCCTCATTTTGATGTTTTACATTTTACTAGGCGAGCTTTTAAGAATAAATTACCCGATTGTAGACTTGGCACTGTTGAAAGGTATATGGGTGTAAAAAGAGATGTTGATGTTCCCGGGGCTCTGGTCCCTACTTTCTATGAGACCTATCTAAATACTAAGAACGTTGGTCCCCTTGTCCCGATTGTGGAACATAACAAGCAGGACTTGTTGACTCTTGCCAATCTATTCTGTAAACTCTACGAGGAATGGAAGCTATGATTGAAGATTTCATTAGAGGTTTAAAGCGGTCTCGGGCTTACAAAAAACAGATTGTACATATTGAGGAATTACCCACAAAAGAAGCAAAATATGGAGACCTAGAAAAACCTTTAGAAGAGAATCTTGAGACGTATTTTTTAAATCGAGGTATCAAATTTTATTCTCATCAAGCTCAGAGTATCAATATAGTTAGAGCTGGCATGAATGTTGTCATAGCCACACCTACCGCTTCTGGGAAGACCTTAGCCTTCAATGTACCCGTATTTGACGCCTTAGCTTTAGAGAATAATGCAACGGCGCTCTATCTTTATCCGACCAAAGCCTTAACTAACGATCAACTAAAAGTTATTCGTGATTTAGAGAAAGAAACAGGTATCAAAGTAGACGCAAATATTTACGACGGGGACACACCGAAGCATCAGCGGGCAAGTATTAGGGATAAATCCAGGGTTATTCTGACTAACCCGTATGGGCTTCACCAATATCTCCCGTGGCACCATTTATGGCGAAGGTTCTTTCAAAACCTCAAATTCATAGTAATAGATGAAGCACACGTTTACCGAGGGGTTTTTGGCTCTAACGTCGCCATGCTTATGAGGCGACTGTTAAGAATATGCAATTTTTATCATTCCAACCCTCAGATAATACTTTCATCTGCTACGATTGCAAATCCAAAGGAACACGCCATAAAGTTAACTGGAAAAGACTTTGAAATAGTAATCAATGACAGTTCTCCTAAAGGAAAGAAGTCATTTGTCTTTTGGAATCCACCCTTTATGGATACAACCAACACTATTCGTCGATCAACGCATCAAGAAACTAAAGACTTACTATCATTAAATTTGTCTAAAAACTTGCAAACGCTCTGTTTTACTACTTCTAGGCAAATGGCTGAGCTTATTACTCGATGGGCCAAAGATGAACTGATATATAAGAAAAAGAGCGCTAACATAGTTACCGCGTATAGAGCAGGTTACTTACCTCAAGAACGTCGGGACATAGAAAACCGATTAAAGAACAAAAGTCTAATCGGTGTAGTCTCAACTAACGCATTAGAATTAGGAATCGACGTAGGTTCGTTGGATTCTGTGATTATTTCTGGTTATCCTGGAACTGTTATTTCAACTTGGCAACAAGCAGGGCGTGCAGGCAGAAGCAACTCTGCTTCCTTGGTAAC
>JAAZFA010000351.1 GCA_012511995.1 Thermoproteota archaeon
TACTAATAGACTCTACGTTTTTGCAACTATTAAGAGCCTTGAAGAATTTATTTTTAGCAGGGCGGACGGGGGGTGGCTATGAACAAGCCTGAGAGTGCTTCTTATGAAACCGCTGTTTTGGTATTGCTTACACTTTCTAGAGGCGCTAATTCAAGAAAGAAAATATTACATGAACTCCTTTCTGGCCCTAAAAATTGCAATCAGCTATCAAAAACAACAGGACTGGATTGGTGGACTGTTAAGAAACACCTTCTAAATCTAATGAAAGAAAATCTAGTCAAAAGCTCACCTTTTGGAAACGCTAAATTCTACAAACTGACCCCCCTGGGTGAAGAAGTTATAAATGCGCTCTATACAAGCAACGAAAGACATCCGGTCTCGAATACCTAGATGAACAGCCATGACTGAGGAATCAGCAAATTTTATAAAGCCTACCATGTATGATAGTAGGTGTGAATGAGGAGGCAGAAAAGTGGGAATATTAACAAGAGCAACCAGAAACATAGCGCGAAGAAAAACAAGAGCATTACTAGTAATCATGGCATTAAGCCTTGCTTTGGCAATGATAGTATCTATTCCACCGAGTATTACTGCAAGTCAAGAAGCTACCCAAAAAACCATTGACAGACTGACAACAAATGCTAAAATCGTTAATTCAACAGTAAATATGGCGGCGACAGAAATAGACTGCAAACTCCCCTTGGATTTTCGTACAGACGAAAATGGTACAATCGTTTTGGAGCAGCCGCTTATGAACTATACAGATTACGGCAATCTCACAGTCATCCCAAACGTCGCTGAGGTGATACCGATACTGGAACATGAGGGCGACAACTGGGCATACCAAGTCTATGGCATACCTTTAGATGATGAGGGCTTATTAAGTAACTATCCAATACTTCTACCTGCCAACATTACCGATGGACGCAATCTCCAGGCAGGCGATAGTGGCGTCGTCGTTTTATCGGAACGCATTGTGAACCATTTCAACATCGGTGTTGAAGAAACTATTAACATTTTTGGAAGTGACTTCAGAGTGGTGGGAATTGAAGGCCAAGAAGCTCTCAATTCAACTTATGCTACAATGAGTATAACCGATGCGCAAGCCATCACTAACAAGACTGAACAAGCATCGACATTTAAAGTATTCGCTGATGATGTCAACAATGTGCATACAATCGCTCAAAATATCAAAGGCGCATATCCTAAACTGACAACTACAATAGCTCAAACTCTAATAAACCAAGTCTACCAAATGCAACATCAAACAGATGAACAATTGCAACAAGCACAAGCTACTATGAATCAGATAAACAGTACTGGTTTAGTAGAAATGAGCATTATCACGATAGCAGACGGTTGTATAATACTCTTTATAATGTTATATACCGTTCGTGAGCGAACAAAAGAAATCGGTACACTCAAAGCAATTGGGGCGGGTAATACAACAATCCTCGGGCAGTTCATGCTTGAAGGTGTGCTATTGAGTCTAGTCGCAGGCGTCGTTGGGATAATAATTGGATTATTCGGCGCTACAAGCTTAGCTAACATCCTGCTTCCAAAACCAACTCAGGTTGGGAACGGACTAATGTTTTCGGGAACTGGTGGATCTCCAGCTCTGACGTCGGCGACTATCTCTGTAACGGTAACACCTGAACTTATGTTACTCGGATTAGGCTTTGCAGTATTGCTAGGTGCCCTAGGGAGCCTGTATCCTGCATGGAGAGCAGCAAGAATACGACCAGCGGAGGCAATGCGATATGAGTGAGTTAGTTCTAAAAATCGCAGACTTATCCAAGACATACATACTTGGCAAACGTGATGTGCGTTGTCTGTGTGATCTCAATCTCGAGATTAGAAGAGGCGAGTTTGTGGCGATCATGGGTCCATCCGGATCAGGAAAAACTACGCTACTAAACATTATCGGATGTATAGATAAACCAACCAAAGGTAAAGTTCTTATAGACGGTATTGACACCGCAAGTCTGTCTGAATCAAGACTCCATAAGATCCGACGTGATAAAATTGGTTTCGTCTTTCAGAGCTTTAACCTCTTTCCATACTTAAACGCTAGAGAAAACGTCGAATTAGCCATGGAACTTTCAGGCAAATATAAAGGACAAAGAAAGCAAAGAGCAAAAGACTCGCTGTCCACAGTAGGTCTACTCGGTAGAGAGGAACATAGACCAAATCGGCTTAGTCAAGGAGAGCAACAAAGAGTAGCTATCGCACGAGCCCTAGCAAACGATCCGGCCATAATTTTAGCAGATGAACCTACAGGCAACTTAGATGCAAAAAACAAACAAGAAATCGTAAAACTACTTGCAAACCTTAACTTGACTAAGAAAACCACCACCATAATGGTGACGCATGATGAACAAGTTGGGGCATCCGCCGAAAGGATACTTTTCTTAGACAACGGAAAAATACAGAATAAACAAACGAAGGGTCGAAAGCTTCTAGCTCAGGAGTAAGTTAAGGATGAAAATAAAAATAACAAAAACCTTACCAGTTGGCTGCCTTCTTGCCTTTGTTCTCTCTTTTTTTGCATGTTTGCCTCAGTTAACTAATGCTGCGGATGGAACAACAATAACTGTAGGGGGCATGCCTTCTGCGATAGCGATAACACCCAATGGGGAATACGCCTATGTCGCAAACACTGGTAGCAACACCGTTTCAGTCGTAAGCACGGCGGTACTCAATTTTCCGATATTGAAAGTTATCAAGCGTTTATTTCTGGGCAGTATAGTTTTGTGGAGACATCAGGAAAAACTGTAATCACCCGATGGATGAACGATATTCAAGGATTTGAGCAAAA
>JAAZFA010000352.1 GCA_012511995.1 Thermoproteota archaeon
AAGTTTCTGGCAGGAATCCCAAGATTGTACAAATTTTGTTTCTCAAGCCGTTTATGCTGGCACTAACCAAGTAATGTCCACTCCCAATGATTACTACAATAAGTGGTATTTTGATTCTTACACGAAGTCAGGTTCGTTTCCCTGGATTAATGTTGGTGGTTTCTATAGCTTTCTCACATCTAACACCGGAAGAGGTCCGATTGGCTATAGCTCTGGGTCATACCTATGCTATCTTAGTGGTGGCGATGTTGTTGTCATGCAGTATACATCAGGGGGATGGAGACATGCAGTTTTAGTTACAGCACTCACTGGTAGCTGTCATGACTATACAAAAATCCAAGTGGCAAGCCATTCACCATTCGGTTCTTACAACCTTGCATACTTTTCACCATCGAATTTCTTTGCATTGAATATCACAGGATATAACAACTAATGTCAGCTAAACGAGTTTTTCCATGGATAGTTATACCCATCACTCTTGTTATTTTAGCGACCTTTCTCCTGGGAGATGCTCAAGAGCGAAAAGTTATGGCACTTGTTGAAAAATATGGCGGTTGGATTTCGTTGAAAGAACCTTATAAGGCCAATAGCTTCGATCATTACAATGATACTGAAAACTGGAAAGAAACAGAACAACTCATTGGTCAAGCTTCCCTTAAATTTTCAAGCCAAAGCGAATTCACTTGTGAATGGAAGCCTATCCACAAGATAAAAAATATAATTTGGTTAGTTACTAATTGCGCAGAAAAGCTTGGAGACCATAACGAATATCGTACGGCATATATTCTGTTCAGAGTAGGTTCTACAGGTTTGATTGAATCGTTCTATGTGCCTATTGGAAACGATTACGTAGAGTTAATTGAACCTTTTGTGAAAGGTCCAGAAGATATGGAAATATCGGAAACCCGAACAGAAAATTTAGAACTGCGCCTTGCTTCTTCAAACGAAATACCGCCTCTCGTGTATGAGGGAACGGGTCTTTTGAAGTAAGAAATTTTCTTTCAAACTCTGCCTCCTAGAAAAAAGCCACTGAGTATTTAAAGTGGCTTTTCAATTCATATCTGATATAAAGCGCTAACTTATTTCCACCTCCTGAAAGTTTTCCTTTTCAGCGGGGTTTTCTTGCTTAGATGCCTTTGTTTCACGCAGTCTTTCCCGTATGGATTGCTTCTCGGTAACCCCATCCCGCTTGTCCAGGTGATGCGTCACCCTAACCCTACCGTCCTGGCAGTCAATATCCACTCTTTCTGGTGCCATCTTGGTCGAGGGCCATTTCGGCAGTTTTTTTGACGAAGCTGGACAGCTGAGGGAAATCCGATATTTCAGGATTAGCAGTCATAGCGTTTACTACCCTGGTTTGAAATCATATTCCTGAAACGTACCCGTTCTTCTGGATCCAATCCTGAGGGAAGTTCATCTGCGAACCGCACTGTTTGGTCATGTGCCAAGGCTTGAGCAACCACTAGGCGCTGTTTCATTCCACCGGAAAAAGACTTAATCTGCTTATTATCCATGTACGCCAAGTTGACCTCCTCTAACTGCTTCATGATCGTCTGGGTAGAGAGGTCAATACCGGAAAGCAGTGCCCAAAAGTCCAGGAATTCGTAAGCAGAGAATTCCGGATATAGCCAAAGAAAATCCTACGGAATGCGCCTAATGCTATTTCTGACTTCGCGTGCTGGACGCTTGGTGTCAAAACCACATAATATAGCCCGACCAGCTGTCAGTTGAATGAGACCAGCCAAGATGCCAATCAGGATAGTTTTCCCAACTCCATTCGGACCAAAGAGCCCACAAGCGCCTTCATCCATTGCTAAGTTAATGTCGCACAAGGCAAAAACACCTGCTTAATACAGTCTGGTCAGGGATTACGTTTGTATGTATGTCATAATCTCCTATTCAAAATAAATCTTGACAATCGGCTTTCATAAGCTATGGAACGAATTCTTGATCACAATTACCGTTTATGGTCATTTGATTTGATATCATGGAGTTTAAGGATAATCTGTAGTTATTCTGGAAATCTGCAGCCCATCTTTCAAACGTTCCAAAGTAAAAAACAACACCACTGGATCATCATTCACCCTTAATCTAGCTTCAACTACAATACGATGTTGCTGGAGGTCTATACTTGTCATCGACGATTCGTTATCCGTGAAGGGAAGTGGTAAAAGTTGTTCTACGATCACCCTCTGTGGTTGATTTAATTTATCTAGAATATAGTTCAGGTTCTCTTCAAAAACGTCATCTGGCAAAACTGTTTTATTTATAATTCCTCGCAACCGTAAATCTACACGGGTCAGTAATCCAGAAACCCTCGCAAGACTTAAGTAGGTGTCCGGATGGCTCGCAATAGTCTCCAGATACGCGTTGGAACTCGGCATCTGGGCTGTTGCCGTTGCGTCCGATGACCAATTTCCTAAAAGATTTTCAGTCGGGTAAGCAGAATTAATTTCAGCGATTCGCCATCCATCTTTCGTATGAGAAAGAATCAGGTAATTAAAATATGACTTTCCATTTTCAATTGCGAGCAGTGCATCTTGCGTTTGGTATGCTCTCGCCTGACGCAAGAACACCAAATTACCATTCTCTATATCCGCATCGTTCAACCTAAGTGGAGAATAAGGCTCGAGCGAAAGTGGGGTTAACATATCTAATTCAAAGTGTGAAATCCAATCTGCGTGCCGAGAATATTCTTCCACCTCCAAAGATTCAGCCATGCGGCAGCAAAGGAATGAATAAGCTTCCTTGGGTGATCCATAATATTGTAAGGCGTCATACTTACCAATCATCACTGCGCCCTCAAACAGATCTTTTACGGACATATGGTCAATGAAGATTCGGTAATCCGTTGAACTTGTGTCTGGATTGGTCACTCGGGGTTGAACAGTTGAGGTTGATACCATAGGGTTGCTTGGTACTATGGGCTGACATGAAACGAGGGCAGAAATAAGCAATCCTACAAACAAATTCTTCCAAACCATTTAGATCCTCTCATTCTGTAAACTATTGATCCTTTCTGATTGAAATATAGCAGTAGTTTTTTAGAAAGATATAATAGTGGTAGGGCTTGTCCATCATAAAGTGGCATGATAGACTAACCCTACCAATTACTTTATTATCTTCCGTTCATGCGACTATAACTTTATCTACCGGTAACTGACGATATTAATGAATTGAATCGTCGATGCGCTATAATAAGAAAGACGTACCCTACTTTGGTCTGGCGTGTGGCCATTCACATAGTAATTGTTCAGATTGGTACAGTCACCAGAAAGCCCGGTTATTATTACTGTGTGGTACCAACCCCGCGAAGAATCATAGAAGAATACAGGATCACCATCAAACGCTGAGCATCTACCGGCGTAACTTCCATATGGTCCAGAACCTGTATTGCTTGTCAGAAATGTCATCAATCCACTCTGACCGCTCTGCCCTCCAACCCTTACCCATGCTCCAGAACCATAATAGAGGTTATATGCAGAGTATCGATACCATTGTTGGTCAAACTCAGGCATCTTACTCGGTGGTACTGGAACCGGAGACATTGAACCATTGGTCCCAGCAAAAATAGCTTGCGATACGAAGTTGGCGCAATCGCCTCCTAATCCTGTCATAACAGCATATGCAGGATTGTAACTTATGGCCCAACCCATTGCATAGTTTACAGCATTTGAACTGTTGTAAGTATAGTTTATTTCATTCCGATCACCTGTTGGTGTCATCTCTTCATTCTTTATTGAAGATGCTTCAATGTTTCTCTGAATATTATTGAGGATAGTGGCATTACTTTGTTCTCCTATGGTCAGATGTATCACATCCTCGTATCGATCATCGTAGATTAACCAACCCAAATTAGACTTTGTTAGTCTTATCGTGTGAAGTAAATTTGAAGTCACCAATGGATCGTTTGGAGTGTCCAAGAATTCTATCAAACTGTTTTCAAACAATTCAACATCGGCTTGGTGTCCGTTAACATTTATTTTATTAAATTCGAGGCTATATTTGTAATTTCCGTATTCATAACCATAAGCATTACCAATTTGAATTAGTGTAGAGTCATGCCTCTCTTCTTTAGTCAGCCACTCCTGGCTCTTTGGATTATCTAAATCAGCAATGCTTGAATAGTCGCTTAAAGTCATTTTTACTTGAGCATTAAGACGGGTCTGGAATAACTTGTCAATGACACTTTGGATTGATTGGAGGTCATCTTCGTTTCCTGTAATTGAATTTGCGTTGGTGACACTAGTTCTTAAGAATGTTGCAAGCAAGATACAGGAAATTAGAATCGTTACTTGAAAATATTTTTTTATATTCATTACACTCTCCTTTAGAATATTGTTATTAATCTATTTGCTTCGATGTTTTGTTTGAAAGACGCTATGATGAAAAAAAACATCCTTTATTTGTCAACGTACCATAGCTAAATTGATAAATGTGGTAGATGTGACGAAAGATGGAACTACCAATACTAGTAATAACAATATCTGCCTCAATATTCTTTCTCCTTTTCCTGTTAATAAGACAAGATTTATTCTTCGCTACGATTGACGATTTCTTCCTTCTCTCTATTGCAGCTTTGTGACAAGCATTCAATCTTTCTGAAGAATAAACTAAAATCCTGGAATTCAGCTAATGTCTAGTAGATCGCCAATAATTAGTATACTTATTAATGCTGCCTTTTCGATTAAACAGTTGACTACATCTATATAGAAAGCATACAATATCGGACATTAAATTGGCGTTAAATTAATCGCTGATCTTTAAGCAAAGCTATATTTAGATAATATTGAGGCAAATCTAAATCAACCCCAAGATGAATTTAGAATCTGTTGCTGAGTTTTTCAATTACAGTTCTGTTGATACTAGCTTCCAAATTTTCAACCAGTGGCTTTGGCTCAGTGATTATCCAATGTACAAAATTCCAAGGGACGACCATATAATAAAAGTTTTGGAACTGTTATTATGTAGATTAAATTTTTATCATCAAAACTATCAGCACATGGATAAGGAATAATTTCTGTACAACTCATTGGTCAAGCATCACTTACGTTTTCGAGCCTGAGCGAATTCACTTGTGAATGAAAACCTATCCACAAAATCAATAATTGATTTGGTTAGTGACTAACTGTGCAGAAAAGCTTGGGGACAATTACGAATATCGTACGGATTACCTTCTGTTCAGGGCTGGTTCTATAGGTTTTATTGAATCGTTCTATGTTCCTGTTGATAAGGATTATGTAGAATTAGGCGAACCATTTGTGAAGTGCCCAGAATATTTGGAACCATCGGAAGCGCGGATGGAAAATTTAGAACTGCGTCTTGCTTCTTCATACGAAATTCCACCTCTGGTGTAAGACGGATCGGGTCTTCTCAAGTAAAAAACTTCTCAACAAATCTAACCAACCAGAAAGAAGCCACCTTAGAATTAGGTGGCTTTTCAATTCAGTTCTGATACAACGCACTAGCTAATTTCAAGCTCCTGAAAATTTTCTTCTTTGTCTGGGTTTTCTTGTTTAGATGCCTTCGTCCCACGTAAGCGTTCACGGATCGATTGCTTTTCGGTGAGCCCATCCCGCTTGTCCAAGTGGTGGGTCACTTGAACCCGACTGTCCTGACCATCAATATCCACTCTTTCTGGAGACCCGTCATGGTCAAGGTCCTTTTCGCTGGCATGCTCATTGATGTAAGCATCCAACTGAGGGAAGTCAGGACTTTGCGGATTAGCGCTCAGGTTCATTTGTAGCCTGCTCTCTTGGACATAAGAAGATACGTCCGCATAGTAAGCCGTCAAGGCTTCCCTCTTTTCCTCAGCAACGCTTGCCAGCCCGGCCTGATAGCCTTCCGTTCGTTCCTTGAGGAAGGTCAGGGCTTGATGCTGATTGAAATAGGGTAAGAGTCTATTACGTACATCCTCTAAGGCATTGGGATCGGCTTGCAACTGCGTTTCGCCCATTTCGTTGAGGTAATTGCGCCAGATGCGATCTGATAGAGCCTCCTGTACGGTCAGCTGCATGTGGTGAGAGAGA
>JAAZFA010000043.1 GCA_012511995.1 Thermoproteota archaeon
GCTATGATTGCTATTGATTTATTAAAAAAAATTTACAAAACAATGCCAGTACACGCTGATTTCCTGCCAAGTATTTCTCAGCATGTTACTAATGAAATCATCCATTATGAAAATGGATATTTTGGTTTTACGATTCAATTAGAGGGCGTACCTTTTGAGTCAGAATCTGATGATTATTTACAGGCTCAATTTGAAACTCTTGCCCTAAATTTTGCATCGTTTGGTAAAACACTCGGTGATCGTTTAGCGATGTGGACACACCTACAGCGTAGAAAACGACACTTTGATCGTAACTTCAACTTTGATAATTTATTTGCACGAGAGTTTGCGAATAAATACATTAATCGTTTTACTAATAACAACTTCTTTCAAAACTCGTTTTACATCAGCTTTGTAATTAAATATGAAGACTACGATGACGGTTTAAAAGAAACGAATGATTTATTAAATTCAGCACTCGCAATTTTTCACCCATACGATCCAAGAGCCTTATCTGTTTACAAAAATGAGCACGGAGTTTTATTCAGCGAGCTATATGAATTCATCGGTACGTTAATTAATTACGAAAAAAAACCTATTGCATTATCTACTGAATCAGCAAACCAAATACTTGGTACCAGTGATCTTCACTTTGGTTCAAACGTATTTGAAATTCGTGGTGACAATGAATCAGTGTATGGCGCTGCTCTTAGTCTTAAATCTTTTGGCATGTCTACCCCTTTAGCATTTAAAGGAATCCTAGACCTGCCGTTTGAATTTACTCTGACGCAATCATTTCAGTTCGTGCGTAATTCAACGATGATGGCCAAAATTAATAAACAGTTGAATAACTTAGCAGGTGTGGGTGACCAAGCGATTAGTCAACACGAAGAGTTACTTGAAGCTCAGGGAGGATTAATGGCAGGCGAACACATGTTCGGCAACTATCATTTTTCATTGATCGCTTATGGTGACACGGTGAAAGATGCAGATAATCACGCCAACATGGCAAGTGCTCGTTTTATTAACACAGCAGGATTCTTGTTAACTAGGGCAACGAACTATCAACCAATTATGTATTATGCACAAGTACCTGCATCAAGACATAAACCCCGACAAGTACCTAAAAGCACAGTGAATTTAGCGTGCGTTTATGGCATGCACGATTACTCGCACGGTAAAACTAGCGGTAATCCGATAGGAGACGGCTCAGCACTCATGCCGTTAATGACAGAGTCAGATACTATTTATGATTTCAATTTTCATTTTTCCAATCCAAAAGAGGACAACGTAGGAGATAAAATCGCAGGACACACTTTAATTCTTGGTGCGACTGGTGCAGGTAAAACGACTTTAGAAACAGCATTAATTACGTTTTCTTTACGTTTCAATCCTTACCTTTTTGTCTTAGATTTAGACCAAGGGATGCACATTTACTTAAAAGCAATTGGCGGTGATTACTTTGTTTTAGAAAACGGTGAACCAACTGGTTTAAATCCATTTCAATTGCCTGACAATCCATCCAATCGAGAGTTTTTATATCAATTGGTTGCGGTGTGCGGCAAGAATGACAATGATGCGGTTTCAGCGGATGAGGAAAAACAAATTAAACAAGCGGTCGATACACTATTTAGTTTGGATATAGAGAATAGAAACTTCAGCACCCTGCTTGAAAGTATTCCTTACTCAACTTCTGATAACAGTTTGCGTTCTCGCTTAGCAAAGTGGTGTAGTACGGAGGGTGGTCGTTTTTCGTGGTGCTTAGATAATAAGAAAAACCTTTTCAATCCAGATGATTTTTATCGAGTAGGTTTTGACTTAACTGACATTTTGCAAGATAACTACCCACCCACCGAGCCAGTCATGATGTATCTCTTCCATTTAAGAAATGTCATGATGGATAGAGTAGCTGAAGAAGATGGCATCTTATGTACTGTAATCGAAGAGTTTTGGTGGCCATTGAAGTTTACTGCGACAAAAGAATTAATCCTTAAAGCGCTTAAAACAGACAGAAAACTTGGCGGATGGGTTGTCTTAACATCTCAATCACCAGAAGATGCCATTAGCAGTGATATTTTTCCTGCAATTATGCAACAAACACCAACCAAAGTATTTTTGCCTAATCCTGACGCCAAGTACGAAGACAGTTATGAGCTGACAGGTATGAGTAAAAAGGAGTTTGAAGAACTAGTAAAAAAATCACTTGAAAGTCGCACCTTTCTAGTAAAACAAAGCCGACAAAGTGCATTTGCAAAAATGGACTTATATGGTTTCCAAGACGAAATGGCGGTTCTATCGGGTTCAAGCGGCAATACAGAAATATTACGTCAATTGTTAAGTGAGCAAGAGTTTAGCTCTGCTGATGAGTGGTACCCAATCTTTAAAGAAAGAGTGAAAGCTGCACGACAATCTAAACGAATCCAACATTAATTATGACTTGTGTAACTCAAAAAACACGAGCATTCCTTAACCGAGTTACGGTTGAAGAAATGCTTAAACCGATTGATTTAGATGATAGAGCCGTCTTTTTGTTAAAAGATAAATATCATCATTTCAGCATGGACATCGACACGATTTTATTTTGTTTGCATTTTGCAGAAGAACACGCTGTAATTCCACCACTTCCAAAGAGGTGGTGGCTTAAAGCAGAACGTAAATAAATTTAAAGTGTTGAACTTTATTTATTCCCAACGCCTTAGATATTTTCTAGACATTTTTTAACCGTCAATAAGACGGTTTTTTTATTGGATCTTTTATTATGAAAACTAAATTATTAACCACCTTATCTGCTGTATCTTTAACATTTGCTTTAAGTGGAGTAGTTAATGCTCAGGGTATTCCTGTGATTGATGCTACAGCGATTGCAAAACATTTAGAACAAATCGTTCATATGAAACAGCAGATTGAAAA
>JAAZFA010000353.1 GCA_012511995.1 Thermoproteota archaeon
AACTTTGCCTATCTTATTTATCGGTGTACACCCGCTTCTCCTTTCTTAGCTATACTACATAGCAGTTTATCCTTATATTCTTAAATGATAAATGACAAACTTAACAACTACTGGCAGAAAAGCTTAATGCCCTCAATAACTGAATTGATGCATGGTGTTATCTGTTTGATAGGTAACGTTTTAGTTGCTGTAGACGGCTCAGAAAATTCAGATCGAGCACTAGAATTCGCACTAGAATTCTCCGAAAAATATAGTGCTAAATTGACAATTATCAATGTCAGCGAATCCTCAGCAGCTGCCGCTTACACAGGCGACGTCATGGTTTCAGTTGCAAGAGACTTACGGAAATTTCACGAAGAAATATTAGAAAAAGCTGTAAAACACGCCAAACAAACCCATCCAACCGTAGAAACAACAAAGGTGTTACGAGAAGGTGACCCTGCATCAGAAATCGTGTCGTTTGCAAACGATGAAAACTTTGATGTCGTAGTTGTTGGTCACCGTGGACTAGGCAAAGTAAAAGGTATACTTTTAGGAAGCATAAGCGAAAAAATTATCCGTTCACTAATCTGCACAGTAATACTGGTACGTTAAAACAACAATCAATTCTACAGCAACATTAAATATCTATGTTATCATAGGTATTAACAAGGGCTAATTTTGAAAAGCGCAAACGTCGAGCAAATAAGCCGTTCATCATCAAAATCAAACTTGCAAAAACACAAAAACTCAAACATAATAAACTTAAACTCGGCCTTAATAATAAGTGCCCATCAACCTACACTGCTACCTTACCCAGGGTTCTTCTATCGCATGTACCACTCAAAAATCATGGACCTCTGCCCCTACGATCCTCTAAGCCGCCATAACGACCGCTATCAACACCGCGTAAAGATCGGCTTAGATGATAATTGGAAATGGCTAACTCTACCAATAAAAGTATCAAACAATTGCGCTATAAAAGATGCAAAAATAAAAACTGAATTTATAGATAATAGATGGACCCAACTAGAGCAAGTCTATCAGTCATACCCTTTATGGGATTATTATAAAGATAAAATAAAAGAGATTTTCTTCGGATACAATTACCTCTGGGAAATCAATTTACATTTTGTCCTCTTAGTTAGAGACATTCTCGGCATCAAAACATACATTTCTTTGTCATATAGTGGCGAAGGATCAGACACTACAGAACGAATAGCCTCACAATTTAGAAACTACGGCACAGTCATTTACCTTGCGGGCCGCGGAAGCATGACTTATCTCGATATACAGAAATACCAACGCTTAACCCGCTCTAAGGTAGCCATCATTACTTACATACCGCCATACCCATTCTCAACGGTATCCATTCTTTCACCACTCCTTATGTTTGGCCCAGACAAAACACTCGACATACTCAAAATAAAAAGAGAACCAATCAAAGTAATAATTAACGGAATTGAACATCAATGGTACTTAAATTCTTCAAAAAAATAAAACTCATAGCCCAATTATTAGATCCTATTGAAAATCACATTTTACAAAAAAATTAAAAAAAGAAAATATTAGGTTGAAGGACGTATTTTTGCACAATAATAATTTCCATTTAACCGCACTAAAGCAGGGCATTTACCGTTGTTGCAATGCTCAAGCCATTGACAGGGAGACTGAACTTCATGTACTCTGAGCATATACTTGTTGCGCACATCAAAATTTTCACGGGGAGATTCTCGTCCTAAAATTTGTTTTAACATAGCTTCCATAAAAGCACCTCAAATTTTTGAGCGTGAATTAAAGAAGTATTGTTCCAAGGAGGTTAATTAAAAAATGTGGCTAACGTTGTACAACAACAAAACCATATAAGCACTTGTTGGACTAACGAAACAATAAAGTTTAAACCAGCAAACTCTTTCCTGATTAAAAAACTAAAAAAAGAGATTAAACCATTATCTCTTCATCAAGCTCAGGAATACAAACATCCGTTAACTCCCCAATCTTTTCAGAAAGCAACTCCGCTTGTTCTAGATCACCATGAACAAGAACTGTACGCTTGGGCTTAAGTTTAGTAACTAGCTCAACCAATTCAGTCTGATCTGCGTGCCCTGAAAGCTCAATTTGTTTCACTTCTGCCTTAACATCAAATGAGCCTTCATCAGTCTTGAAGAAACCCTCTTCCTTTGCCTGCTTTAATGGGCTATCTGGCGGAAGATAACCTGAAGTCAAAATAACGCAGTTATCAGGGTCATCTGACCAATCTGATAGCAGCCGTAGGCTTGCTCCAGCATGACCAAACCCTGAGGTACAAATGACAATAGCAGGTGACGCAATTTGCTGAGTCCTATAAAGATGCTTTACATACCTGTAATTGAACGGTGTTTTCTGCTGCTTTATGTCTTTAGTGAATAATTGTTTGTATTGATTAAAGTAACCTGTTATTTTATGTGCCAAATTTGAAATCGTATAAACATTGTAGCGTGGCAAGACACCGTTTTGTATGGCCATGTCGATTCGTTTAGCCATTTCTTGGCTTCGATGGAATGCAAACGTCGGAATTAAAACATTTCCACCACGCTTCATAGTAACCTGTAGTTGCTGAATAAACTGTCGAACTAACTCTTCCCGGGGTGGACGAACCTTTCCACCATATGTAGATTCAGTAATTAATAGATCAGGCTTTTTAGGAAGAGTCTCAAGCCGGCAACCTTGCAAAATCTCTGTATCATGCAAACAAAAGTCACCAGTATAGATGATTTTTTTCTTTTCTGCGTCTATACTTGTAATTTTTGCTCCAGCAACGTGACCTGCCGATTGCAGCTTAACATTCATGCCTGGCATCGCAATTGAGTCTCTGCTCCACCAACACTCACGCACTTTTTCAGCATGTCCATTATTAAAATCAAAGTTACCTTTTTCATTTTGAATTTTAACCATGTCATATAACAGGTCAGCGGTTACATCGCGTGTAATGTCAGAACCAACAATAGTTGGGTTGTTATTTTTACATAAACGTAAAAGACTACCAGTATGGTCTAAGTGAGCATGACTTATGACTACAGCATCAAAATCCTTAGGTAGCGCTTTGAACTCTTCATCAAGTTTTGTACCATAATCTAAAGCAACTTTACAGGAGTCAGTTTCTACTGATATACATGAGCC
>JAAZFA010000354.1 GCA_012511995.1 Thermoproteota archaeon
AATCAACCACCGAAGTTTTGGTTACTAATCATAATAACCCAAACTTATTGCTCTATGGATGCAAAGATAGTAAGTGTAAACATAGAATGTTACGGATAGATTTAGAAAATTTTTCTTTGTTTAAGGAGTCCGTTAACACACCTGATAAATCAGAAATTGTTTACGGTGAAGTGGTGGCTCCTATTATTTCTTAGTTTTCCATCTACGAAACCTTATATTACAAAACCATTGCGTACAACTTGTAACTCAATAGCACGAATACAAACGTTAAATTTTCTCGAGAAACTTGTCTTAAGGTTCAACAAAGCCCTAAAACTTATTTATTTGGTGGTAACACAGGCGAAAAGCATCTTGTTCCACAAACTGCCGCCTAAACAACGCTTTAAATCAATCGGAGAGCTATTTTAGCTCCACATAAGCGTCTATGCGCAATATACCCTTTGCAACTGGTTCGCATTAACAGCTCAAGTTTTTCTTTCATCATGTTTATGCATGGTGTAATGAATTAATAGAGCTTCATCGAGAAGATCTGGTTTGTTTCAAATCTTGAATCTATGTCGTCAGGATAGCAGGCGACTATGTATTCTATACAATCTCGGTGGCTTAGCTGCCATAGACCTACACTTTGACCGCATAATACTAGATTGGTTTATCTCCAAGATGATAATGGATATTTTTTTGTTAATTTACCTTCTTAGAATGAATTTTCCTTTTGACAATATTTACTTTACTTTAATTATTGACGTTTGTGTATTGTTTTATTGACCTCTTTCTAAATCAAAGAAAGAGAGTTTATTAGGCAGTTATTAGTTTTTGTTCGTTGCGTTATATGCGGTAATAGTACAGCTTGGTTAGTACATAGGCTTGCCAAGTCTAGGACCTGGGTTCAAATCCCGGTTACCGCACTTGTCACATTTTATCACTATTTTACAGTTGCTTTTTCCATAAGTCCATAACCAATATACAGGTTATGGGTTAAGACTGCTCTTTAGTTTTTTATGCCTAGTTGTAGCTTTAGCTATTGGTGAAAACAGCCAAAGACTGTAGCAGGACAAAACAAGTATATTTTAGTCCAGAGATAATGTTGTGTCTTCACTGTAAAGAACTGTTTAAAAAGAAGTGCATGGTCTGGAGAAAAAAAATGTTTTTTTCTCTCAAAGAAACACTCTACATAGTAAGCTATGTTTATCGATACAAAAACAATGTATGTTTAGAACCGCCGCAGGAAACTTGCTATTTAGCAGAAGTAGAAATGTTTTGTTTCAAGCACAACTAATTCAGTTAGATGTTGTGGCAAAATAGGGTATCTCTACTTTAAAGAATGTAAAAACAATTTGGCGAAATTAAACAAACCCTGTGAGAATTTGAGATAAGCTGTTTAGAAACCAACGTGTTCTACCAAAGTATATTTAGCGTTCATGGCGGTGGGCGAGCAGTAAGGTTCTATATATCTAAAATCGGTTAAGCCAGCGGTGGTATGGCCTTGGTTGTAGATAGAGTTCAGCTAGAAAAAGGTAACAAACCTTTTCGGATTCTAAAGGTTATAATGCAAAACAAGCTCTTCTAGCCAAAAACCTAGCAATAGTTGGTAGAGACAGTATCACACTGCTACTAAGAGAAACCAAAGCCTTTAGATATCCCAGTATAAAGCGCCATCAAAAAGGTAATTAGTAGGCTAACTGTTTTTGATGACAAAGATACTGTTGATAGGTATTAGTAACATAAAGTAATGTCATCTGATTAGTTTGATTATGGTCATTAGTCTATTCAGTATCTCTGTTAATAGTAGCTTCGTTGAGTAGGCGACTATATTTTAGCCTTAATATTTGATATTTACGGATAGAATTTATTATATTCAATAAGTGACCTTTGATTTTTTAGCGTTAAACCTAATATTTGTAGATTTGACGTATTTAAGATTGTGTTGTTGGGTAGATTATACGTGCTACTTTGAAGATATGTCGACAGTGATCACATACATAAATGGTTAAACAAAAGTATTCATTTTCAGTCTTTTTTTGCATCGTAACAGACTCTTTTCGGCATCTTGGGCATTTTACCATTGCTGCATCGAGCTGTCAAACCTTTTTATGTTTAATAAAACTTATGTAA
>JAAZFA010000044.1 GCA_012511995.1 Thermoproteota archaeon
CAAATTGGTTAATACTCTTAGGAATCTGCGCCGCCATCTTCTACATAGCAATAAAAAAGACAAGATGGAGAGACAAATAATCAATCAATACTTTTTTCCTTCCCCAAGTTTTCCAAGCGCTTCTGTTGCTTCCGCTTCATTATCGGCTAAGATACCCATCCACATTTCGAATTCTGCTTGAGAAATCTCCTTCTCAAGAATACCCTGTTGATCAGCAGAAAAATATTGAGCAGAACCAACAGAAAAAAGTTTAACATAAAAAATTCTATCTGCAATCGTTATCTGGGCCGAACACCCCATTTTTTCAGCATTCTTGTAATCAAGTTGGTAAACCATACTACTTTCCTGTTCAGAAGAGCATGCATCTAAGCTTAAGTGGCTTTCCATAAAATTGTATGGTCACATACAACCACAAAGACTTAAAACACCATAGTCACTTGGCTGATTAGAAGAAAGACTCTAATTTTTGTTCAGGAGGTGAAAAAATGGCTACTTTAGCCTACGCTGGCTACGTATTAGCATTAATCGGAGGCATAATAATTGTAATCTCCGGACTCCTAACCATCATCGGATCACCATTCTTCGCCTTTTCCGCATTAAGCGCACTGGGTGCTTTTGTAAACGGCATCATTCAAGTGGTAATTGGAATTATTTGTATCATAGGCTCTAAACAGGTTAAACACCTAGGCTGGGCTATAATATTGTTAATCTTGGGTATCATTGCAGGTGGAATAGGCGGTATATTAGTTATCGTAGGGGCACTTTTAGGACTTATTGCAAAACTTACCTAGATATCCATGGAAAAAACCTCTTCTCCAACTTCAGCACCCATTTTTTTGCGTTTAAAGAAGATATAACCTGTAGCACCTAAAATAATTCCAATAGTCAAAACGGCAACAACCAACAACCAAGGAAACGGTGCAACATTAAAGTGAACTGTCTGTTGAGCCATATTACCAATACTGTCAGTAGCATAAATTGTCACCCGATGAGGTCCATTTGAAAGCGCAACCAAAGTTGTATTTCCAATAATAGCCAAACTCGGTTGCCCGTCTAAACTGTAAGCAAAAGTCGCGTTAGCATCATCAGTTATAAACAGTAACTGTATATCGGTTGAATCATAGGATTGGTTGACTGGATTAACAATAACAATACTAGGCGCACGAGTATCAACTGAAAAATAAACCGTGTTTGACATAGCCATATTACCAAAACTATCATTAGCAAAAATAACTATTCGATGAGAACCTTGGCTGAGACCCAAAAGCCTAGTCTGAGAGCTAAAAGTAACGTTTGACCTACCATCTAAACTGTAACTCATCCAAGCCACAGCTCGATTAACGGTATAATCTAAGGTAACTTGTTGGTAAGTTTTGTTCTCGGGGGAAACAATGAAAATCTTCGGAGGCACAGTCCCATAACCGGTAGGTGTGTACAATTCAATGGTATCCAACCAATCAACGCCATCAAACCCGCCGATTGCATACAACTTGTCATCCACCACTGCCAGACCTAGATGGCTACGAGCCGTGGACATATCCGCAACCTCAACCCAAGAATTATTTGACAAAGTCAACATACTTACTTGATTGCTATATTGGTTACCAGCAACACCACCCACGTAATATAGCGCCTGGGGAGAAAGAAAACCCTCCGTTACAGCAGCGCCACCATAACTAGATGTTACAGGAAGCTGAACCGCAAGCGACCACTCATCAGTCTGCACGTCATAAACTTGATTATTATTTACAACAACTGACGAACCAAACTTAGATACGCCCACGCCACCGATAACATGGATCTTGCCATCTAAAACGGCTGAAGCATAACCATGAACCGCAGTCTGAAGCACCGCTTTACCAGTATACCAAGAATCAGCAACAGGATCATAACACTCGTTAATACCTGTTGAAGCATAATAGGGACTTTGACTAGAATACACTTTGCCCCCGACAAGAAAAATTTGGCCATCAACTAAATTCGCAGTCAAGTCTGCTCTGGGCGTTGGCATAGACGCCTTTGACGTCCAAGAATTAGTTACAGGATCATACATTTCGTTGTTCCCAACAAACCCATTCCCTACACTTCCACCAATCACATAAATCTTATTATTACAGACCACAGTTGCAAAACCACTTCTAGGCGTTGGCATAGACATTTTACTAGACCAACTATTCGTTAAAGGATTGTATTCTTCTACAATACTTAACTGCACACCATCACCATTAACGCCGCCTATAGCATAGATTTTACCACTAACCAC
>JAAZFA010000045.1 GCA_012511995.1 Thermoproteota archaeon
CATTAGAATTAATGCTCAAACTAGCCGAAAGTTAAATGTATTCCTGATCGCAGTTATGGCTTTATTAATTGTTCCAATTACTTATCTGGCCATACAAGCCATTAATTATCTTGGTATTCTTTGGCCAATTATCTATCTTGTTGTGGTTTTGGTTTTACGGTATATTATTAATAAAACAGGTTTTAAAACGGCATTTCCAGCAGAGTCGCAAGGAGTAATGGTTAGGGTTCACAGAATAAGAGTTATAGTTGCCTCGGGATTGCTTACTGCTTTTGGAGTCGGTTTTGCTGCACGGTTAATTATTGGTCCGCTTTCAGCCTATTTTTGGATACCCTTTGTTATCTTAACCATTGTCGGAGCGCTCATCGGCGATAGCATCTGGAAACTATTTCAAAAAAGCAATTGAGAGGGGAAAACAAAATGACGCTAAAGAAAGACTTAGAAAACCGTGTCAGGGGATGGATTCCCAAAGAACATGACTTGCCACGATTTCATATAGCAATCGCGCCAACAAAAAAGATCAAAAGTAATTACAAGTTAAAATTTCCATTTGTTGGAGCTCTGATGTTAATCTTTTTCGCTCTGATGGCTTTTAGCTATTTGTTGGCAGGTAATGCTGTAGGAGCTGTTTTTATTTGGTTCTCCTGCATACTCGGCTTTTCTGTAGGGTCCGACATTATGGTGCAAAGATGCAAGGAATTGAATGAGCAGTTTATGATGGGCTTATTGCTTGGAGTAGTAACTTTAGGCGGTTTGATAGTTAATCTGTATGTGTTTTCTACACCGACCAGCACTATTACAAGAGGTCTTGCACTCTTCATGCTCATAGTAGGCAATATACCGCTATTAACTGCCATCACTGCTCATGCTTTGGGTAAAAAAGGACTCTCCAAAAAACTTCTCGGATGGTTCGTTTTGCAGAGATGAAAAATGCCTAAAATACACGTCAGAGGTGGGACAAAATTTTTTGTCGAAAGCGTTTAAATCAAGCTAACAGCCAATAAAAAACTGCTATGGACTCTGGATTGGAGTTTCTTCACAAGATTCTCAAAGACGGAACAAGAAGAAAGATAGTGTTGCTTCTCAACGAGAAAAATGCTTTGAGCCACACAGACCTACTGGAAGCACTGGGTTTTCTAAGCACTGGACGACTCAACTACCACTTAAAACAACTAGACGATTTGTTAACCAAGAATGTAGATGGAAGATACACTCTTACAGAAAAAGGAAAACTCGCCGTACGCTTGCTAACAGAGTTTCCCAAACAGAACAGACAACAGATGGGATTAAAGCCTAAGTGGTGGCGGAAATTCTGGATAACGATAGGCACCATTACCCTGTTAAGCACGATTAGCAGTTTAACCATGTATTTTTTTGGTTACATTAATCTGGCACTGCTTTTGCAGAGTTTTTTGATTATCTTTGCGCTGATAGGCACCCTCTACATGACCCAACACATCACTATGGAGGTACTTTCAAAAAAGAACCGCTCCAGAATATTGAAGGTAAGTAACTTTGCTAGGGGAATTGTGATGGGCTTTTTTCTATGGTTTGCCCTAACATTTGGCGTGGTCTATAGTGGATTTAGCCAAGCACTATACAATGTACTTGGCAGAGAAGCAGAAATAGTAACGGCTCTATCCAGCCTCATCTTGTGTTTAGTCATAGGCACCTTCATCGGAAATTGGCTATCAAAAAGATACTACCAAACATTCTGATGACCACAGGAAAAAGCCATTACATTCCAGCAAAGCTAAACCGGATGACCTAAGGGGTTGGTGAAGAAGGCAGCGATGGTTATGGCAGGTTTGAATTTTATGAAGCTGAAACAATGAGAGCTATTGTTGTTGGCAAGGAAAATCTAAAGGAGCATAAGCAAGTACTAAGCTTGACCCAATAACAAAAGGCATGGAACCCACGAAGACACCAAACCAATGGTATTCACAGGTACCCGCCCAGACATGCTAAGAGTTAAGTTAGTAATCAACCTAATAAAAAATTAATTGCGCCATACTTCTATGGAATTTATTATACCGCTAATTTACGTAAATGAGAACTTAACTGAATCCCGAACAACCAACCTTCCACCTGTTAATCGTAAATTTTTTTAAGCAAACGCTGATAATGAGATAACCTGTTCGCCATGAAAAGCTTTGATTTAGACAGCGCAATTTGGGAAAGAAAGAGCCAAAACGGAAATCCGTTAAGCAAAATAAAAGAACAAAGGTTTTGATTCGGGATAGACCAATGTGAACAGTGTCACCACTCGTTGGATAGTGTGAAACCTCATATTCACCACAAGGACGGAAACCCCAAGAACAATAAACTAACTAATCAAAGTTCTATGCCCTAATTGTCACTCGCATGTTCACGATAAGCCCATAGTTAAGAGAAAACCAAAGAGTGCTGGTTTTGGCTCTCCATTTTCCTTGAAATTTCCCTAACCGTAAGTCTCTTTTCCTATGAACCTTTAGGGGATTCTTGATTATTCTCCATGCTTCGGTTGTGTTAAGTGGGTATGCAAACTTGAGGTACTAGTGGTAAAGTACTCTCAAGATACGCTTGACTGTACGGCAATGAAACAATCAATAGCTATTCCTTAATCGCCAAGCTTTCTAACAACGGCAAGCTTTCACAATACTACAACTCAGAAAGGCAAGTGCTTAAACATTTCAGGTTCAGAGAAATATCCATACAACGAACAAAGGTGTAGTGATAATTCCTAAGAACTATCACAATTACCGAATAAGAAGAGAGCAACCCAGAGTACTGATTTTATTTACAATTCCCGATAAGGCAAGTTTGGGTGTTTGGGGAGAATTGGACTCAAACTGTTAATTAAAAAAAGAGTTATTGCTGTTTTTTCCACTTTTCGAATACTTTTGAGGGATTAAATACGTAAGAAGCAGGATATTTTTCGTCCCAAGAAAGTGTTGTTTTACAAATTGCTTCTGTTTTTTTTGCCAATTTGTTTACCTCCAAATTCCCTACAATTTATATTAGTAGTGATTTAGTACTTAATTAATTTTGTTTTGTCCTTTCCCATTCTTTCTCATCACTAATTTTAATAATGATTAGTTATTTATTCTTAAAGAAGTTCCAAAAAGAATTTTTTAATTTCTCGTAATCTGTAATTACACGGAAATTAGATTGAGATATTTCCTCAATTAAGCTATAATAGCCTTCTTTTTCATGCTTTATCTCAAACTTTAGAGCATTTTTTAACATAGCATCTATTAGAGACGTGCATTGTTTGATATTTCTTACCACTAATACGCCATTGGCTATTCCTGAGTGAATATCGACTTGCATTGATAGCGGATGATTTTTCCGTAGTGTTTCAGCTCGCTTATCAAAATGAAAACATTCAGCAATTGAGAGAATTTGTACCATTTCCCCAAAATGTTTACTTGTTTTAACAAATTTAAGATCTTCTTGCTGCCAAAGGGTAAAAGGTTGTTTAGCCCTATAATTAGCGTACTCTTCCAGGAAGTCATTCAATACATTTTCAAATTGCGGAAATTTTTTAATAACAATTTTTTCGAACTTTTCATCCTCAAACAATTCATCAGCTTTGAAAGCCATAATTCTTCTCTTGAAATAGTCTAACGGGTATTCCCTAATTTTAGCAGCATAATCGATTGGATCATATTGGGGAACATAAGCAATTACTGGTTTACTCTGAGCTAACGTGGCTGCTAGCTCGGAATCTTTACCCATTGTATCACTTTCTTGTGCCATATAAATAGTGATTAATGCTCTTCGAAGCATCAATCCTTCAATAAGACCTTTGTCTTTTGGATTACTGCAGAACGATTGCGTGGGATCAAAAAAACGTAATCTTGAGCAACTAACTACTTTATCATTTTCCAAAGAATCAATGAACTCATATATATCTTCAAATTCCCATTTATTTCTCATGGATGTCGCGACATAAACGTCGATATAATCCCAAGTCAAATAAATATCAGTATTACTATAGCCTATTTCGCGAGTGGATTCTATGTCCAGCGTCATTTTTTGTAACTTGGGTTTAAAATCACTTTGAGATTTTTTATAAATTTCGTTCTCTTCACCCAAACAATCAAGAGCATCTGCTTCTTTGTTAACTTTAGCTCCAGAAATGTATCCGAGATACCACGTTTTTGTTTTTTCGATTTTTTGAATATCGAGCACTTTTTTCGGTCGACTGCTCGGTTGCTCTTTGCAAAGAGGCGTGAAGACTCTGTCTATGTCGTCTACCGACTTCTTGCTTAGTTCTTTGAATGCAAACCTAAAGTTCCCAAAATATAACATCGCATGCCCGCGAAACCTAATAATGCCTTCTTTCAATTTCTCATAGTTTATCTTTTCAGGGAAAAAGTATTCAAAAAAACCCTTGCTAATTCTGTCCTGATTCAATACGAGCAGTAATTCGTTAAACTGCTCAAAATTAAGCATTTCATTTTGAATATTCTCTTGGAATTTTGTTAACATTAATTTTGCTCGGGCATCCAAATCACTCTTCTCGAGCTTCTTACCGCATAGATATTCGATTATGAGCAAGGCAAAGTTTTCATCTTTGCTTAAATCAAGACTGCTAACGCTACTTTCCCTAAATTCCAGCTTGCGCTTCTTCTCTGCCATCACTATGCTTCTAAGCATCAGATTTACGCTATATTAAGTTCGACTATAAGAATTTAGTCAGAATTGACAATCGCGATAAGATTATCAAGTTTTCAAAAATCCGACTCCGATGTATTCCATGAATTAAACATCCCTTGCACCTATTCTTGATTTTAATTGATACAATCTATTCCATTGACCCAAGTTGCTTCTTATATGAAAAGGGTAGACCTTATTTTACTCTATATTGATTCCCCTTTTATCCTTGGTCTTGTCAATAAGCAGAGAACAAACAATTGAAAATAATCAATCTAACTGAGGTGCCTCTTATCCTGAAAGCTACTTTGGAAGCCGAGATTATTCGAGCGTTATCCGAAGAAATATCATGTTGCTTAATTTCTAAGCATATTAGCGATATTGCGCGTGAAATTTAAACGTAGGTTTAGACTTATCCCGCCCCGCCATTGCTCATTTTTTGCTTCTTTCTAGCTAGCTTATTGCTGGTTTGGAGAATAAAATTTGCTCTATTTTGCCGCTTATATTATCGCTCATGTTACATTTTCCATTAAAGGTAAATTTAACTTGCCATGTAGTCCTAAAGTCCCTCATACGGCAGGCTAACTGTAGTTCCAGCGGATGCTGGAGAAGAAATAGGGCTGTGAACTACATTAACAAAGACTATCAAAGATACAGGACTTTAAAAGAAGAATTTATGGAACTGTTTTAGGTTCATATCAACCAGATAGTAAACGATTAATCGGGTGAAATTAACCCGTAAATAAGAAGGCTTAAAAGAAAATTACAACAAGGTTATAAGTAACCATTTGGAGAACCATCTTGACTGAGAAAGGAAGAAGTGGGAACTACTTTAAATAGAGACAACCATTACTTTCACTTTCACTTTCACCCAACTCTCTACGGTATTGCGGAGTTTTTGTTTCATTTAGTTTTTATATGCAGTTTCAACTGACGAGTGTGTCTCAAGGGATTAACTATGATGCAGAATTCTGCTTGTTTGAGTGGGACCTAGCGGATTGTTGATGACAAAATTCTCGCCA
>JAAZFA010000355.1 GCA_012511995.1 Thermoproteota archaeon
GAACGACATTTTAGCATAAGGCTCACCTGAAAACCAGAATAAAGCGATAATAATACAGCTTAATCCAACCATCAGAGTGGGATATGAAAGAAGATTAAAGTAAAAACGAGATTTTATCTTAACATAACCCAATAGCAAAACAGTAATTATGAAAAAAACTATAAAGGGAACAACTATTGATTGCGCAGAGACCGTTATCAGCAAAGTTGAGAGTGCAAAAAAAGCTTTAGTCACGGGGCTACATTTAGCTAATTTGTTTGTATAGGCAATTCTGTCTATTTGTACATAGTAGTTGTGACTGTGAGCCATCTGGGTCTTTCAACCAGTAAAAGGCTGTTAGGTGCCCTTTATTTCTTTTTTAATCTTTTCCCATGTTCATAGCCGACAAAGTAACCGATAATTAAAGCACCAATAGCTGCTTGAAGAGCAAACAATAGACTCTCTATTTCCCCGCTTGGAGGTTCCCAAAGAGACGTGAACCAGGGTTCATAGCCTGTGTCGGAAATGGCGTCTTTAGCTGTACCATCTGCACCGCCGTATTCTGCGTCCGGCGCAAGAAGCAAGGGCGCAACAAATATGGCTACCATAAGAACGATTAAGATAACATAGTGTTTGGTTTTCATCTTTTTTCCTCCATTGCGTTGCTTTTAGGCAGCTTTATTACTTTTAAAGCAGCCAATAGTTGTCCTTTATACTTAGCTAAGAAGTCAAAGAGGACAACCGCAAGTATGCCTTCGCCGATAGCTAATGGAATCTGAGTTATTGCAAATATACCTCCGAATAACGTGAATGCTTCAAGGTATCCGCCTGCTGTTGGAAATGCAAGAGCAAGTTGGGCAGAAGTGACTAAATACGTAAATAAATTACCGAATGTGGCTGCAAGAAAAACTCCAACAGATCGGGGAAGACCGGTTTTTTTACAAGCTTTCCATATGGCATAAGCTAAAAATGGTCCAGCTATGCCCATGGAAAATAAGTTTGCTCCAAAAGTAGTTAAACCCCCGTGGGCTAATAGTAAAGCTTGGAAAATAAGTACTATACTTGCCAGAACAGAAGTTATGGCGGGTCCAAGAATTATGGCTGGTAAGCCTGTACCAGTGGGATGCGAGCAGCTGCCTGTTACCGAGGGCAGCTTTAGTGCTGATAGAACAAAAATGAAAGCGCCCATCAAAGCGAGAAGCGGTTTGGCTTCTGGAGTTTGTTTTGTTATCTTAGTTAAACGGTAAATTCCATATGCTAATATGGGTATTGAGATTGCGAACCATATTTCCCACCATGGATGGGGTAGGAAGCCTTCCATTATGTGCATTTACTTTTTACCTCTCTTTTTTGAATATTTTATCAGAAAGTTATATAAACATTCGTTTAACTTAAGTTAAAGTTAGGTTGATTAAATGTCTAAGCAACAACAAACACGACTACTAAGAGACAAAGGAGAATTCACAAAATTTCAAATTCTCATGGAAATTATGCGCCGCCAGCCCCACATCAAACAAAAAGACATAAGCGACAAACTTGGAATCACCATTCAAGCTATATCTAAATACTTCAAAAGACTAAAAAAAGAAGGGTTCCTTGAAATCGGCAGTGAAAGAGCAGACTATCGTCTCACCACTAAAGGTGTAGTAAAACTTCAAGAAGATATACGCATCCTAGAAAACTATGTGACCAAAGTAAAAAACGACTTAAAAATCGAGCATGCTTGGCCAGCAATAGCAACACAAGCTGTTAAAGCTGGAGAAGAAGTGGGATTAAC
>JAAZFA010000356.1 GCA_012511995.1 Thermoproteota archaeon
AGTCACTTGCAGAGAAATGCGCAAGTCGACTAGTCATTTTGTTGCCATAAGTTCAGCCGGCAAACTGTTCAAGCCGAGATTCAGTGAAAACCTTCGACATAGCCGCAAGCGATGTATGGCGATAGAGGTAAGCCAACTATCCTTCTTTACATCAGCTTTTCGCGCCAGCCTCTTGATTATCCTACGAAAATGACGATGCTTAAACGTCTTCCCTCATAGTTACTGGCTAAGGAACACCGCAGCGACACCTCTGGATTATCCCTACCTGGATGCTCCTCCAGCCACTCCCACGGCAGTTTGCGGGATACAACAAGCGGTATATGTTTGATGCTTGTCTTTCTATTTGCCGTGATAAGACAGTAACCATCTTTGAACACTACGCTACGAATGTACATAGTTAAGAGTTCGCCTGGTCTCAGCGCAGCCTCAAAAAGAACGTAAATCATTGTTCTATCGCGATTGTTGGTGATGGCTTTGATGATTGCGGTGAATTTTTCTGGTGTAAGTAGGCTCTCTAGGGTTACTCTTGAACCTTTTTCTTTTACTGTTAGGCTAATCTACTTTACTTCTCGGGGTAGGGTTGTGCCTTTTGCGCAGCTGCCTTTTTTGGTGTATTGTATTAGTTTGTGCAGGGTTAGTTTCTTGTCGTGTTTGGTCCATCTTTTTGCTGTTTACCGGTTATGGAGGCGATTATTGCTTCCATGTCTGTTTTGCTCATTGTTTTGAGGTCAATGTTTATTGTGTGTAGGAGTGGGGGCAGGTGGTCGGCGTATTTGTCTGCTATAGCCACTGAGAGGCATAGTGCACCTAAATGGTCAAGGAAGCACAGTAAGGTTTCACTGTTGGTGAGCAGTTTGGTGCTGCGTTTGAAACTTGCCATGTGCTGTTGGTAGTCGTGGATTGGCTCTTCTGTTTGCATGTTATTTTGGTTTTTTGGGGATTTAAAAACTTGGAAGAGAAGAGGAACTGAATAAGTGGAGCCTCGAGCGGGCTTTGATCCCGCGGCCTGCTGCTTACGAGGCAGCCGCTCTACCAGGCTGAGCCATCGAGGCACCATAGTTGCCCGTGTTAAATGCGTATTTGAGGGTACTTGGTATTTTTAAATGTTGGTTCACAACGAATAATTGGTTTTGGGTGTTTGTTTATTTGGTTGATATTACATCCTTCATAGATAGGGATGTCTGGTTTGGTAGGCACTGAAACCATAGGCGAACATGAAATAATTCAGTTAATTCATAAACGACTGACTGTTATGCCAAACATGCCTGTGCCATTCGGCGACGATGTTTCTGCCGCTTCACTTTCTGGTAATGAAATGGCTGTGTTGAAAACCGATATGCTTGTTGCTGCCACCGATGTTCCGGTCGGAATGAGCCTGTTTGAAGCAGCCAGAAAAGCAATAGTCATGAACATTAGCGATTTTGCCTCAAAAGGTGTAATGCCATCTGCTGTAGTTGTTGCACTTGGGTTACCGAAAACTTTAGCTAATAAGCGAGCCGTAACCGAACTAGCTGATGGCATGAACTATGGTGCACGTGAATACGGCACTTACATAATTGGAGGTGATGTAAACGAAACCTCTGACTTAATTATTAGTGTGTCACTTTTTGGAACTGCTTGTAATGCTTTAATGTTGCGTAGTGGCGCTAAAGACGGAGATATCCTTGCTGTTACTGGTCTGTTTGGTAAAACAGCGTCAGGTCTTCGACTTTTAGAAGGCAACTATAAAGCTACAGCGAGTTTACGTGAAATCTTGGTTAACGCTGTTTTTCGCCCTAACGCTCGATTACGTGAGGGCTTAGCTCTTCGCGGTTACGATTATGTATCTTCCTCCATGGATTCAAGTGACGGGTTAGCCAGTTCTTTGCACGAGCTATCAAAAATGAGTAAGGTTGGTTTCTTGATTGACAAGTTACCTGTTGGATCCGACGTAGAAGAGTTTGCAATAAACAATGGTTTGGATGTTGTAGATTTGGTGTTTTATGGTGGCGAAGAGTATGAGCTTGTTTTGACAATTAGACCTGAAAAATGGGAAGAAGC
>JAAZFA010000357.1 GCA_012511995.1 Thermoproteota archaeon
CCTACACTGTAACCGCTGAGCTACCAGGGTTCACAAAAGACCAAGTGAATGTGCAAGTAGATAACGAGGGGCTATCCATTAGAGCGGAATGCAAAGAAGAAAAAGAAGAAAAACAAAAGAACTACCTACATCGAGAAAGAGCATACTCGGCAATGCGGCGATACATTGCATTTACCGAAGAAGTCGTCCCTGCAAAAGTTGAGGGATCTATGAAAGAAGGCGTATTGGAGATAAGGGTTCCAAAGAAAGAACCTAAACCTGAAGAAAAACCACGTAAAGTGGAACTCAAATGATCAACCTCCCCTTCTTTTTTCTGGCTAAAAATTATTTCACAAATTGACGAAATATATGAATAAAAATCCCAAACAAAAATTAATCTTCTTTAACGACGATAGAAAATCCTATTAGACGTAAAATAATTAGGCGCCTAAGCCAAGAGGCAAGTTACCTCTTGAGATAGCTAAAGAAATCGGTGGTAGTCAACAGCTTGTTACATCACATCCTGCAGTAATGGAGCGCGACGGCTTTGTTCAATCAAACATGGAACCTAGTCCTACAGATCCCAACCGTCGACTTTACTGCCAAGAGACAGCGATACTGTTGCAAACCTGCAATAGGTGTTGTAGGCAAAGGCTGTCTCGCTTCAGGCAACCTCATAATCAGATGTAAAGGTGTCGGTATTCGGGTAGGTGTCACTGACCAGGTTATCACTGGTCTGCTGGTTAAGAGTAACATAGGGCTGGATTGCAGAGGCATCGGAATTAGGGCAATTTACAAACACTCCCCTCGAAAATGGAAACTATAATTCGGCCGCAATAGAAGACAACGTATGCCGTGGGAACGAGAAACCGCAAATAAACGCCTTGGTAACTCTGATAGTATTGTAATTCGTAACAATTTCGATTGACCATCAATTGCATTTCTAAAGTTACAAGCAAACGGTTGAGACCTGCAGATATGTTACTTATAACAAAAGTTTACCTGTTTGAAGCCAGCGCAATTTCGAGCGAGTATTATTACATTTGAGGCTTTGAAAGAACCTGAGAACAACAGCCAAACTTTAATTCATTAAAATCAATCATGTCTATGGTTTTTTCTTTGATGGGGTTTCTTCGCTTTGGATGTGATCTCTGATGATGTTCATCTGTATGAGAAGATAGACTGTGGCGCTGCGCATTAATTCCGCTTTGCTTTGGTAGAGTCCTGACTCTACTATTTCGTCTAGAAGCTTGTTTAACTTGTTATCTACTGTTACTCTTAGTTCAACCATTTTACCCACTAGTTATCCGTTGTTATCGGATTACCTATGGGTTTGCACAAAAGTGTTATAAGCACTCTGCACACCAAATATCCATAATGAAGGATAACCAATGGGTAACAATTAAAGCAGGCGGTCAAAATAAAATACATAAAAGAAATGCAAACCAGCCAAACAACCCAAAATATCAACGTAACCGAAATGGAACCAAACAAACGGCGACTAGTATTCATAGATTGTATGAACAGAAACGGCTTTATCGGATTCGTTAAACATGAACAAAACAGCCAAACATACTACATTTTCATGTACAAAGAAACGCTTCGACAATATAGGTCTCAAACTTTAAGCTTTGAAGGTAAAGAGTGCCAACCAAAAAAAGTTTAGTCGTTAGCCCAAAAGAGGTAAACTTTTTGGCTAAGCATTCCAACTATTTTTATCAGTTTAGCTATTTCTCATAGTTAGCGTTTCTTATAGCTTCCTAGTGGAGGTTTTGCCGAAAGGCTAGTGGCGGCTGACTGCAAACTCTTTTTTGAACCTCGGATGAGTGTTTGTGGCAAATGCTTCTTAGAGTCCACTTATCTGTTGAAAATTTAAGCTCTCAAGTTTTTCCCTAACATAACGTTCACTGCCTAAGAGTTGCAAGTTAAAACCTGTTTGCGAGAACATCTTTGAGATAGTGGAACCGCTTTCTACCCAATGTTACCGTGAAGCCTTTTGCATGCCTGCTTTCCATGCGGAAGGCAAATACTTTACCATAACAGCAACAACTCAACATAAGGAGTTCCCACTAAAGGAAGGGTCTCACGAATTAGCTTGAAATCTAAACCTTCGTCCGGTGTTTTGAATCGATGCCAATTCGGTTAATGATACTGCTTTTTTATTTAGCTCTTGAATTGGCATTCTATGAAGTACAAGACGGCGACCATAGCATGCTGGCGGCGAGTAACTGTAAACGATAACTCCACAGAGTGAGTTGTAGCTACTATGACGGCTTTGCCCTGTTGACGTGCAATCTTCTGTAGGTTGTATGCGACGATTTTGGCGGTGTCTTAGTCTAACGCGGCGACTTCGTCCATGAGCTACCACTGCTTGTCGCTCTCAATGAGTTTGGCGACTTTGTAACTGTGTCCTTGGCTGTCGCTCAACGAGCTATTACACGCAACTGCGTATGTAAACCGAGGTATGGGCATAGTTTTGCCAAAACGATGCACTAAGTGACACGTTTAGCCCAAACTATATCTTCTCATTTAAAAATTCGGGCGCTTCCTACTTTTAGTTGAAGAGAGCTTGATTGATTATATCAGAGTTGATAAAGAAGTGTTACAGGAGTTTTTGGAGGAAATCAGCGAGCTAAAAAAGTTCGCTAATGAACAGTCCCTCGCCCTCCTTTATCAACAGAGCAGAAATAACACTTTAAGCTTCTCCAGCTTCGTCTGCAACTACCCGTTCTTCTTTTGTAGCTTCTCTTCCTTCTGCCTTTCCTGATTTTCCATCTTTAACACGGTTTCCTTGTTCAGTACCATGCCGCACACTATACATCTTACATTGCGCTCAATGGATTCCTGTTGCGCATCTGAAACACTCAACCAGTTTTTGCCAACCCCTATCTTTCGCTGTCGTCTTCAAACCCTGAAGTTCAAGTATTGCATCTTCTAAGTCACTTGCAGAGAAATGCGCAAGTCGACTAGTCATTTTGTTGCCATAAGTTCAGCCGGCAAACTGTTCAAGCCGAGATTCAGTGAAAACCTTCGACATAGCCGCAAGCGATGTATGGCGATAGAG
>JAAZFA010000499.1 GCA_012511995.1 Thermoproteota archaeon
ACCATGATTTTACTGTAGAGATTCCCTGCAAAGTAGCCTTTAACCGTCTGGCGTAAAATATACTTTGGCGAATAAAATTTGTTATAGAAGTCTTTGCGCATTTCTGCAATTTGAGTTGCAGGTAGGTTTGGATCTTCAAAAATAGGGTTCATGGTGTTGTAGAGTTCCCATCTGTCCGACATTTTCCAGCTGTTTTGTTCCACGATTTCGCGTAGGCAAGTGCCTGGGTAGGGGGTTGCATGGCAGAGCCAGACCTCATCAGGCTCGACTTTGCGGACAAAATCTAGTGACTCTTGCAGTGTCTTTGCCGTTTCGCCAGGATACCCCAAGATGACGGAGACTGTGACGAATATGCCTGTTTCCTTGGTCCATTTGATGGCGTTCTCAATCTGTGTCGTCGAAACCCTCTTTTTTAGTAAATCACGCATCCGTTGGCAGCCTGCCTCAACGCCGAACATAATTTCGTCGCAGTGTGCTTGCTTCATCTTTGCTAGAATCTCTTTGGTGACTACATCGGCACGTGTTCCACAGCCCCAATGCAGCTCTATTTTACGCTGTATCATCCCATCGCAGATGTCAAGGGTACGTTTCTTGTCAAAAGTTAGTGTATCATCTTGGAAGGTTATGCCCTCGGCGCCATATTCGTCTCTGAGCCATTCCAGTTCATCGAGCACATTTTTGGGACTTCGGGCGCGGAACTGTTGTCCAAACATTTGGCTAGCAACACAGAAGGGGCATTGGAAAGGGCAGCCGCGGCTGCTGATGATTGGGAGAAGGTTTCTTCCTGTTATGTTGTATTTCTTCATGGGTAGTAGGTGGTAGGCAGGTGAGGGGAGGGCATCTAGGTTTTGAATATAGGGTCTCTGTGCAGTGCGGATGATTTGTGCATTTTTGCGAAAGCTTATTCCTTTGATGTCACCGAGTTTCTTCTGTTCTGCTATTTCAACGATGGTTTCTTCACCTTCCCCCCGCACGATGACATCCACGGCTTCTTCAGCGGTGAGGATTTCGGCGTCGGCAAACGTGGCGTGAGGTCCCCCCATCAGCACTTGGGCGTCTGGTACCGCTTCTTTGGCTGCCTTTGCACATTGGATGGCTGATTCAAAAGTGGGAGTCATGGAACCGATGCCGACAATACTGGGCTGGTAAGCTTCTAGTTCCTTTCTAATTTGTTGGTGGTCAAAACAGAGAACTGGTGAGTCTATGATTCTTACTTCAAAGTTGTTCTGTTCTAGAACTGCCGCCATATAGGTTAAGCCGAGAGGTGGGTAGAGGGGATGATGTGCGACTTTCTGTGTAACAGGCGGGGTTACCAGGGCTATTTTTTTGTTTGTCTGCATCTTCATACACTGTGTTGGCGTACAACTTTATGGTATCGCTTATTCGATACCGTTTTTCCCTTATGAACTTTTGGCTAACTGCCTAAAAAGATGTATTTACAGATTAACTTGTGACTTCACGCCATCTGCGCTTAACTACATAGTAGACCACGGTTGTCGCCACAACAATAGCCGCCAGAACCAGTATCCAAACAATGGACAGCTCGCTCTGGGGAGTTGAAGGCTGGCTTGAAGCTGCCCCGAAGGCATAGATTATATGGTTGTATGAGCCTACGTAAACCTTGCCGTTGGCGATGGCAGGCGAGGAAACAACTCTTTCATTTGTGGCATAACTCCAGATTAACGTGCCGTTTGTCGAGTCAAAAGCATAGATTTTACCGTCATATGACCCCACGTAAACGGTATTCTTGCTTACTGCAGGCGATGAAGCTACTTCTCCATTAGTAGTATATTTCCAGAGGACAGCTCCGTTATGTGCGTCTAAGGCGTAAACGTTATGATCTTTTGAACCGATGTAAACCATTTTGTTTGCTATCGCAGGCGACGAGGCTACTTGTCCCGAGGTCTGGTAATTCCAGATCAGTTTTCCAGTGGTTGTATTGAGTGCATAGACTTTGTAGTCATATGATCCAACGTAGACTATGTCCCTGTAGACAGCTGGAGAAGAGACCACATAACCATTGGTGGCATATTTCCAGAGTAACTTTCCGTTTGAGGCATTCAGGCAATGGATGTTTTTGTCGTTTGAGCCAATGTAAACTCTGTTATCTGCAACTGCAGGAGAAGAAACTACAATTACGTCGTCTGTAGTGTAGTTCCATATTTTTTCGCCTGTGCTGGCGTTTAAAGCATAGAGGTTGTGATCTTGTGAGCCAACATACACTATGCCCCCGTATACTGCGGGAGAGGAAACTACATGTCTGCCTGTTTTGTAGCTCCAAATATATTCACCCGTTGCAGCATTTAGAGCATAGATATTGCCGTCGTAGCTGCCCACGTAGACTTTTCCGTCGGCTACGGCAGGCGAAGAAAACATAATCATATCTTCGGCTTGGAATCTCCATACGACATTGTTGTGCAGTTCCCAATCATACCCGACCATGCCCGTTGAAGCATTCAAAGCGTACACTCTACCATCATGAGCTCCCACATACACCAAGCCGCCTGCAATGGTTGGTGACGAGTCAACTTTGCTACCTGTTGCAAAACTCCAGACATGTTCCCCGTTGTCGGCGTTTAAGGCGTAGAATATGCCATCCCAAGACCCCATGTATATAACGCCATTGTGGTATGCAGGTTCAGCGATGACTACGTTGCCGGTTGTATAGTTCCAGATGTGCTCGCCTGATGCGGCATTTAAGGCATAGATGTTATGGTCCATTGAACCCACATAAACTATGCTGTTGATAACTGCTGGGGTTGAGGAAACCGCAATGCCCAAAGTTTGGCTCCAGATTAATTCACCCTCCGATGTGGAGAGAGCATAGAGTTTTCCATTCAGCGACCCCACGTACACCACATCGCCACTTACGTGAGCGGAAGCATAAACATCTTCTCCGGTTGCGAAACTCCAAATTTTGTTTCCGCTATAGGCGTCAAGAGCATAAATGTTGCCATCTAAAGAACCGACATAGACTACACCTTTATGAATGATGGGTGTAGAAACAACTTTGTTCTCGGTTATGTAGCTCCATACAAGCTTGCCGTCTTTTGCGTTTAGGGCGTAAACTTTATGGTCTAAGGAACCAATGTAGACCAAGCCCCCGTTGAGAGTTGGTGACGACAGCATAATTTGGTCGCCAGTTGAATAATTCCAGATGAGTGTACCAGTCGAGGCATTGATAGCATATACGTTTTTGTCTTCTGAACCAACATAAACTACGCCGTCAGCATAGGTTGGGTCAGAATCAACGTAATATCCTGTTTCAAAGCGCCAAACAACACTACCGTCCACTATGTCAAGGGCATAAAGGTGGTTATCCTCAGAACCCACGAAAATTTTTCCTTCCGCTACGATAGGACGCGATACTATTATGCCTCCGGTTGGGGTTCTCCAAATAAGCTTACCGTTTGCTGCGTAAAAAGCGTAAATATTTCGGTCGTAGGAACCAACATAAACTATCCCTTCATGGATATACGCTGAGCCAACTTGACCTCCCGTGTTGAATGCCCAAAGCGTCTCGTTTGTGGTCGGCGATGCCGAATCGCTGTATCCGTTGTTAGCTATGTTACTGTGAAACATGGGCCACTCTGCCGAGCCTGTTTGAAGTTCTTGGGCGCCACCGCTACCTAGTATGGTTGAAAACAAAACCGCTATCACCAGAATAAGGCAAACATTCGCCGATCTTTTCATCTCTTCAACCTCTAAACCATGGGGTTGCGCGACTTCTGACCATAATTTCCAGATTAGGTATACTATGAATTTTAATGAATCTTTGCTCTTATTGATCTTTTGGAGAAAAAAGCTAAAAAAGTAAAATGTTGTCTATTTTTTTCGTAGAACTTCGGGTATATAGTTGCAGGCGGGGTCGGATTCAGTTATGTCTCCTGTGTAGGCATAGGCTCGATTTCTGCATCCGCCGCATATATCACGGTATTCGCAGACGCCGCATTTACCTTTTAGAATGTCGCGGTCTTTGAATCTATTGTAGTAGGTTGAGGCTTTAACTTCTTCCCATGCTTGTGTTAGAGGTTTGTTGCGGATGTTACCTAGCATCATGGGTTCGTTGGGTTGTAGGTCGGTGTAGAAGCAGGGGATCAAATCGCCGTTCTCTGTGACGGATAGGTAGCCGCCGAATGCAAAGTAGGTGCATTTACCATGGAACTCTTTCTCGTACCATTCGTTGAATTCTTTCTCCGGCAGACGTTGTTTAACTACTCTTGCGAAAAATGGGCAGTGCACATGAACCTCAAATTTACCACGGTACTTTTTGGTTATATCCCAGATGTGATTGAGCACCCACTCGTACTCTTCAGGGGTGGGTTCTAGTTCCATGGTTGTTTTAGCTCTGCCGCTGGGCACAAGTGCGTTGTACCAGACAAAGTTTGCGTGGTACTTCTCTGCGAGTTCAGCAACGTGGTCAAGGTGCTTAAGGTTAACTTTGGTTATCGCACAGGCTAGACCGTTTAGAATCTTGCCTGATGCGAGTTTCTCGATGGCTGATAGGGCTTTTTTGTAGCTGCCTTTTCCACGGAGTTCGTCATTAATATCTTCAGGTCCATCGATGCTGACGGAGGACCAAATCTGATTCTTGACCAAGTTATCATAGATTGACCCGTCAACGAAGACGCCGTTGGTTAAGAGACAAACGTTGAGACCTTTGCTTTTAGCGTAAGTGGCGATTTCGAAAATATCTGGGCGTGTGAGCGGTTCGCCACCTTTTAAGCCAAACCATTTCACGCCGAACTTTTGAACTTCATCAACAAGATGGAAGGCTTCTTGGGTGGTCATTTCGTGGGGGGCATGTGTTCCTGTTGCGTCTACGTTGCAGTATCGGCACCTTGCGTTGCAGACGCCTGTGACGCGCCAAGAAGTCATAAGCAATGGACCTTTATGTTCAGCCAAGTAAAATTCTCCTGTTTTTCCCTTTATGTGTTACCTTTAACGGTTCTCTTAATCTTAAAAAAGATTATGCGTTTCAGGGCTTTATTAAATTTCCTGATTTAAAAACAATTTTTATGGGTCCTAAAATTGTCTAGTATACTGGTGTTTTTCCGTAATGTTTATAGAAGAACATACATCCTATTTCACCATCTTGGGGGTAAACAATTCATGAACGGTATTAGAATCCACGCTTTAACCCTGCTGGCTTTACTTTTCGTTTCGTTTCTTTCTGTTTCAGCAGTTACGTTACAAGCACAAACCACCGCATCTGAGGGTGACTTGCTGCAGTATGATTGGCCTCAGTTCAAGGGCGACTCTTCCTTCACTCGTTTCTCTGCGGGTCCCGCACCCGACACTCCTGATTTGCTTTGGAGCGCCCACGTCACAGGTGTGCAGCCTTATCTCTCCGCGTTTAATGGCATGATATTTGTAGGTACTAACACCTCCGCTGTGGCGCTTGACAGATATACCGGAAGCATAATCTGGGAAACTCCTATTGAAATGGTGCGTGAATGGCCCATTATCTACAAAATCGACGATTCCCACCTTGTCGTTCAGAGTACCTGCCTTAACCCCCAAACTGGAGAAGTAATTTGGATTAGCCCCGACTTTTGCGCGGACACAGGCATCTTCAGCTCTAATGTGTATAGTCCCGAAGAGAAAATGTTCTACCTTAAAGTAGACTCCTACACTGAAGCTTGGGACTTTTCCAACCCCCAAGTACCTCCAACGTTTGTGTGGAGAACCTACGTGCCAGGCGGTGGAAGAACTGGCATCGGAACTACCTACGGTGACGGTAAAGTTTTTGCCGGCTCGTTTATGAACCTGCAGATGGCACTAGATGCAAAAACAGGAGACGTACTCTGGAGTACCCGCACAAAGGGACCCATGATCTTTGACGGATCTTACACGGATGGGGTGTTTTTACGTGGTGGAACCGATGATAATACCATGTACTGTTTTAATGCCACCACAGGCGAGATAATCTGGACTTACATTCCAGATGAAGAGTACCCTTATGACGGCGGCTACTTCACTTCAGGCACCGCAGTAGCTTATGGTAATGTATATGAACCTAACAAGGACGGTTATGTCTACGCAATCAACATCGCCACCGGGCAGTTGGTATGGCGTTATAAGGGACCTGGTACTGTGTTGTGGCCTGGGTTTGCTTCGGTTGCCGACGGCAAAGTCTATGTCACCAGCGGCGAAATCGCTCAGTACGGCGGCAAAGGGGGTACTTCAGAGTTTGTTTGCCTAGACGCTTTTACAGGTGAGGTTATCTGGAAGCTGCCTATTGAAGCGTTGGCGCCGAGGGAATCAACGTTGGTTGCCTACGGGCGTCTATATTTGATTCCAGGTACCGTAACCGACGCAGTAGACGCCATATCTGGTAATGAGTACACAACTTTCAATCAGGTCTGGGCAATCGGCGAGCAAATCGTACCCGATGTAACCATTGTGCCCACCCCCACTGCTTCGCCTGCAACTTTTGCTGTAGATAGCTTAATACTTGTTGCGGCAGTTTTGATAATTGTGATTTTGTTTCTTGTTTTTTTAGTTGCAGTGTTGCGGCTGGATCGCCATAAAAGGAGGGAAACTCTATGAAAACTTCACGTGTGACTTTTATAGTAGTCTTTTTTGCTTTAGTCATTTGTTTGGCTATGTTTGCCCCCGTTGCACTGTCAGCAACTAACTTGCAAGACGGTAACTGGAACATGTGGCGCCATGACCCAGCACATACTTCCGTCGCGACAGCAGGACCTTCAAACCTCACAGTTGCATGGAAATACACAACTTCGGGCGCCGTCATATCCTCTCCTAGCATCGTAGACGGCATAGTTTACGTGGGTTCACAGGACAGTTATCTATATGCTTTAAACGCGGATAGCGGCGCTCTGATTTGGAAGTTTAAAACCAACGACTACATAGTTTCTTCGCCTGCTGCGGTAAATGGTAAAGTTTTCACGGGAGGTGATGACGGTTACGTCTATTGTTTAGACGCTCAAACTGGCGAGATGAAGTGGAAAACCTTCGTCAACGGTGATATTGAATACACATACGGCTCGCTGGTGCTCAAGTCCTCGCCAACAGTGGCGGCTGGTATGGTCTACATCGGCTCGCTAGATGGCTATCTTTATGCGCTCGATGTAGACAGTGGAGACATCAACTGGAAGTATAACACCGACGGTTACATCCTCTCCTCTCCCGCAGTCGTTGATGGCGCAGTCTACTTTACCTCTGAATTACCCGAAACAGGAATTCTCTATAAGCTAAACGCACAAAGCGGCTCCTTGATTTGGAGCA
>JAAZFA010000358.1 GCA_012511995.1 Thermoproteota archaeon
GTCGATACCTGCTTCGTCGATTTCTATACCTGAATCACAAAACGTTATTGGTATTGTACTTGCTGGAGTTTCTTTAATTATTGTTTTCATTTTCATAGTCTACGCTGGGTACAGAATTGCCAAAAAGTGGAGCCAAACCGAAACTGATTAAGTAGTTTTTACGCCAAGCATTTTTGTTGCCAATACAATAGCCCAAATGGATACAACCAATGCAGATACTGCTTCTGGAATCGCAACCTTAGGCACATAGTTGATAGCAAATTGAAATATCCAAGGTAATGCAGCAGCAACAGCGATACCAACAGTGAAAATTGCTAAGTCCCATTGGTTTTTATGAGCAAAGGAGGTTGTTAAGATAAATAATGCAATTGGAGCTAACACAAAAAAAGTTACAGAAACAAAATAATGGATTGGCACAAAGCTCTCGTTGAATATACCAATGCATGTGAGCGCTATCATCGCTGCTCCAAAAACGGCTGAACCTAATTTCCCAACCTGGCTCTGACCTACAAAACGGTATAAACCTAAAACAGCAAAAATCAAACCAGAAATACCAGCAGCAATCACCCCGCCATTAAAAATGAGGCTAGTCATGCCCCAAACAACTCCCAAGTCACTAAGTGCGTTATGTGTCCAGCTAAATGATGCATAAGAGGTTATAGCTAATAAAATACAACTGAACGCTATGATTGGTGCCACTATACCGGCGGTAGCTCCAATACGCATATTATTCATATTTATCGAGTTACCGTATGCTATTTGAACTCTTAAGAAGTTATGGTTTCTGGTACAAACCGCTGTAAGCTAGCTATCGAGCGTAGCTTATCTGATTGACTGATTCGTGCTTCTTTCACGGCTGATTTTAGTATCTGTATTGATTCATCCATTGCTCTGCAATCAACTGGGACGGGTACCCCATCTTTACCCCCGTAAGCAAAACTGAATTTAACAGGGTCTTCCCAACTGGGCTCTTCACCGTATATTAGCTCTGCAACTAACGCTAAACCGCGTACCGTAGCTGGTCCTACACCTGTTATGTTTAGCATTTCCTCATAGTTTCTTGGCTGGAATTCGTATAATCTATTTAGTGTTTCCCAGTTGATGTTTCGAGGCATGTTTAGGTTGTTTTGGGTTTGAATCCAAGGGTCATCATTATTGTTGAGCCACCTTTGAAGTGACGCTTGATTTTTTGGGCGACTCGTTGATTGTATTAAGTTGAAAAGTTTCTTTGTGGGCTCTTTTGAGAGGTCTACTGAAGCTTTTCTTGCGGCTTGGCTTTCTTTGGCTACCATGTTTAATGCCTTTTCGCGTTTAATGTTGCATACTACTGCGTTATGAGGTTCTTCAACCAAGCTGGGTGTTTTTTCTTTGAGCCAATGGTACCGTCTTGCATTACACATCTCATTACTCATACCCTGCTGAATAACAGCCCACTTTTCCTCTTTCGTAATGATAAAAGTATGGTGATAGAGTTGATAGCCGGCTTGAATGGCTGTGTTGTCAACTTTAGCAGTCATGCGGCTGATATAAACGAGTTCATCTATTGTTTTTTGACAAAAGTTCCATTCCTCACCTGCCGTCTGAATATCAAGTGGAGTTTTACGGCTGGTCTTACCTTTTCCACCACAGACTACAACCCCATGCTCTCTGGAATCAAGCACAGTTTTTAGAACACCTGTGACAACTGTGGTAACTCCACTGCTATGCCAGTCATAAGCCAAAACACAGCCTAAAGCTTGAAACCAATAAGGGTCAGAGAGTCGCTCAATGAATTTCGCTGTGCCATATTCATCGATAATAATGTTAGCTATTTCATGGGCTAGTCCACGCATGCGTCCAGTAAGCCAAGAAGGGGCTTTTCCACCATGAAGTGGGAGTGTTGCAGTTCCAGTACGATACATCAACTTTCAAAGTGGATTAGCGCAAGTAGACATTTATTGATTGTTGCATTGAAATCAGCAATTTTGGTAGGGAAATGAACCTCCGCAGGCTTACGCCTGCGGTATCTTTAAAAAACTAATGCTTA
>JAAZFA010000359.1 GCA_012511995.1 Thermoproteota archaeon
TGATTGAAGGATACCCATTTTTGGTCCCCTAAATGATTATACATATGCCAAGATGGGTGAGGCATAAAGGTTAGCTGTAAAACCACTTTACAACTGTGATTAGTATCTGTTTTGACACGTGTCATATTCTACGATAAACGACATACTTAAATAATTTACATTCAAAAATACGCATTATCGGGTGTAAACTTGATACTACCATGCGAAGTCGGAGTAAAAACAGTCTTGCCAGCAGTAAAAGCGGTAATGGCACGCACGCACAATCATAAAAAACATAGCCTCAATGAAAAACAAACAGTTGACCTGCTTGGATTATCTCAATCAGCTATCAGCCGGTATGTAGGCTGAGAAAGAGGTGCTAACTTATCGCTATCGAAGATACACCTGAAGTCTTGGCGCTCATAGACGGAATAATTCTCTCCCTTATCGAGCAACCCCATAATAAACAAAGAAAGCTCGAGCTTTTCTGCAAAACTTGTAAACTCATCTGCGAAAAAGACCTATTGTGTCAAAATGTCAAACAGAATTATCCCCTAATTGGGCAGAAAAATGCCTTTTTTGTTGCCAATAAAACAAATACACCTTATTAAAATTCAAACATTGACTTGTTATTGAAAAAAACCAACAACTAACTAGCAAGCCCAAAACCAACCCAACTATATGTGTGTAAAAGCTAAAGGTCACCACTAAAAATTGCTACACTTAAGATTTATTAAAATCCATGATTCTCCTCTTTTGAGGTCCCTTCTCTTGCCACACAATGAAGACCAAATCCTAGACATAATCGAACGTGTAAGTAAAAGCGTAGTCAACATATCAACAATAAAACTAGTACACAACATCTTCTATCAAGCAGTACCTGTCAGTGGAATGGGAAGCGGCACTATAATTGACAGTGAAAATAGTCTAATCTTAACCAATAATCATGTAGTGGGTGGGTCAGAAAAAATCAACGTAACTCTATGGAACAACCAAGTAGTTGAAGGTACTATAGTAGGCTCATGTCCTATGCAAGACGTCGCCCTAATAAAAATAGATGATAAAAACCTGTGGCCAGCGGCAATGGGTGACTCCGATAAACTTCGAGTTGGGCAAAAAGTCTTCTCGCTATCGGAAACCCATTTGGGCTTGCAGGTGGCCCAAGCGTTACATCAGGTGTAATAAGCGCAATAAATCGTACCATAGACTCGAAAAGTGGTTTAATTGAAAACCTAGTGCAAACCGACGCAGCAATAAACCCCGGCAACAGTGGTGGACCCTTAGTAGACATAACAGGCAAAGTGGTAGCTATAAACACCGCCATTATTCCATATGCACAAGGCATCGGATTTGCCATACCCATTAATGTAGCAAAGAACTGCACAATTGACATTATAACCAAGGGCGCAACACGAAAACCATGGTTGGGACTTGTAGGGTTAACGTTGTCACAACAGATCGCACACTACTACGGTCTACCAGTTGACTGCGGCGTTATAGTGACCAAAATTGTATTTAACAGCCCAGCAGACCAAGCGGGTTTAGCAGAAGGCGACATTATTACACAGATTAATAACATTGCGGTTCGAAAAATAGATGACTTAATAACAGAGGTGCATAAACGTAGAATTGGAGAGTTCATTAGATTACATGCAGTTCGTAATGGTACGGAGCGCTTTTTTGACTTAAAATTAAACGAAGCCCCATAGAGATGAATCAATTTGAGCGAGAATGAAATAACTAATATTCTGAGTAAGTACCAGGTTATTGCAATAGTTGGTCTATCAACTAAGTTAGGTAAACCAAGTCACAGAGTAGGCGCTTATCTAAAAAAACATGGTTATTGCATAATACCAGTTAACCCAACCATTGACGAAGCCTTTGGGATGAAAAGTTACAAGAGTCTGCTAGATATTCCCGAGGAAATACAGCGGACAATAGACATCATAGCTATCTTTAGGAAGAGCGAAGATGTACCTCCGATTGTCCAGCAAGCTATTGAGCTAAAACGTAAGACTAGTCGTCCATTTGTTGTTTGGATGCAGTTAGGTATTGTTAATGAGGCAGCTGCTAAATCTGCTGAACAAGTTGGGCTTACAGTAGTCATGGATAAATGCCTAATGAAAGAGCACTTACATCGTCGTTAAAAAACACTTAAGCAACATGATGCCACAGTAACCAGTGTTCAACAGTAATGAAATAGTTTAAACTTTAACATTACTTCCAGTCAATACTCTCTGAATTTCTTCATAATTAGGTTCCTCATCCGTATTATCAGAAACCCAAATGTAACATATTACCCCTTCTTCATCAACTATAATAATCGAACGCCTAGCAACAGTATAACCCCTCATCCCAGCGAAATTTTCCTGTTCAATACCATACCGACGGATTACTTCCCGGTTATAGTCGCTCAAAACAGGATAGGGCAGCATATTTTTTTCAGCAAAACTTTTGTTTGTAAACGGATCGTTTACACTTATACCTATAACTTGTGCATTTAAATTAGTCAACCTGGCCATTGAATCGCGAAATTCACACGCTTCTTTAGTACAAGTCGACGTAAAAGCTCCGACAAAAAATGTGATAACAACCTTCTTACCCAGAAAATCATACAAATTACAAGGCGCCATGTTTACGTCAAACAATGTAAAATCAGGCGCTTTATCCCCAACTTTAACGTTCACCAAAAATCTTTCCCTCACAAAGTCAGTATCTTCGTGGTATAAATTACTGATCCTACTCGAAACAAAAAGCACACGGACAAAGATCATTTAATATGCAGATACCGCATCTGGGCTTTCTTGCTATACAAACCTGCCTACCATGAAAAATCAATAAGTCAGTCAACTGCATCCATTTTTCTTTAGGTGTCAGCACCATAAGATCCTTCTCAATTCTATTCTGATTTTTCTCCCTAGTTAAACCTAAACGCTGAGAAAGCCTCATAACATGTGTGTCAACCGCAATACCTGCGGTTATGCCATAGGCATTATAAAGGACAATGTTAGCGGTTTTTCTAGCTACACCCGGTAATTCTAATAACTCCTCCATTGTTTGAGGTACCTCCCCGTTAAACTTTGCCAACAGAAGCTGGCAACATGCCCTGATATTTCTGGCTTTATTACGATAAAAACCAGTGGAATGAATGTCTTGCTCCAGTTGTTTTACAGGTATGTCTACGTAGTCTCTAACGTTACGGTATTTTTTGAATAAAGATTGGGTAACAATGTTAACCCTGACGTCGGTTGTTTGGGCGGAGAGCATGGTAGCAACAAGTAATTCAAGTGAGTTTGTGTACTTGAGGGCAGTTTTAGCGTTCGGGTAATTTTTTTCAAGTAATTCAATGATTCTAAGCAACCTTTGTTTATGAACGTCTACTTTAGGAATTTTCATATCGTTGCTTCTCCTAATTATTGTGTTGTATTGTTCGGCTATCCCGATAACTTTTTTGGAATAACTACATATTTAATAATTAGACTTTAGACGCAATTTCTATTTTTATGCTAAAAACCGCTAAATAGACTCATTCTTAACAGAAAAAATGCAATTCTAGGCTAAATCACATTCATTAAGGCTCTTGGCATATCAACCTGAAACATCGTACAGTGTTAGATGAACATATTTCTTCAAAAAAACAACTGAACTTTGGTGACAATTTACTCAACTATAAATGACTCTCAAAAAACCCTTCTATTCCAGTGCATAACAGGCTAGAAATACCTGAATCCGGCTCGTTCTACATCCAAGCCATCGCCAAATACCAGATTTCGAAGCTAAAAGGCTTGATGGACCAAAAACAGAAAACACAAAATGGACGCCGCATACTCCTTCAAGCTGTCTTCACAAGACAAGCTGCTAATGCTCATGGTCTACTACCGACTCTACATAACATCCACGATAACTGGAGTTCTTTTGACCTAGATCAGAGCAGCATGCATGAAGATATCCATAACCTTGGAACCCCTCATAAAAGAAATTCTGGTTTTGCCTCAAAAACTACATGACAAAGCCAAGCGGTTGCTGGTCATCTTGGACGTTGAGGTGTGTTCCCCGGGTTCAAGGCGTTCACAGACGCCACCGAGCAGGAAGTCCTATAGGCTAAAGAACATGGTTAAGTGCAAGACGTATTTTAGTAGCAAAAAGAAGCGTTACATTGTCAAGACCCAGTTCATTGTTAACTTTAAGTGTTTAATTTAATTATTTGCAAGATTGCTCATGTTAAGGGCAGTATACGTGATTATGCTTTGTTTAAGTGGTGTTATCTGTATTTGCCCAGCAATGTTAGGTGAGTTTTTGACTTGGGATATCTTGGGTCTGGATGGGCTTTTCAAGTTTGATTTGTATTTTATCCATAAAGAAGAAAAACTTTGGTCGAGGTAAGGTTGGTGTGGAGGCGCCAGAGCTTTCGGATGAACTGGAGACATTTAGCAAAGTACTCGGTTGTGAACGTGTTGTGGTTGGGTATATGAATTTGTGGGTGAAAAAGTTTTTGATTTGGGTAGTGGGTTTAGAGGTCGCCTAAAATGTTGCGTTGTCATGGTTGATATTGTGTCTGGATTGATATGTTTTTGAGTATTAGGTTCTTTAATCATCTGAGGACGTTTCAAAGGTAAGCATAAAGCAAGGGCAAATCTGCCCAGCAGAATAGCGTCTAGGATCTAATAATTCTACATCAACATAAGAACCCAACGATAAATGGAAAAATAAATTGATGACAATTATCCATTAAACATTATATTACCATGTAACTCAGCAAACATTACGCGTTTAGCTTTACAAATAGGACACACATAAGGAGGATCTTCTCGAAATACCACATAGCCACATTGTCGACAATACCACAGCTTCTTTTTTACCTCAGTCGATTTCTGAATTTGGGGTTGTTGTGGCTCTTGTGTTATCTTCACAGCATGATTTGTTATGGCTGTATCGTATGCTCTTTGTTGTTTCTCGATTGGGCGACGTTCAGGTACTTCAGGTAGGTTTTGGCTTTCATGTACTGATTTGTTCACGTAGAGTCTGCAATAGCATGCTCCGTACTCGGCTACATCAGGGTCTCGATAATCACATGGGCAAATTATGTCCCGGTCAAGCTCTATGTTTCCTGTGGCCAAACGGCATGGACATGAGGGATAGCCATATCTTTCTTCATTCGTCTTTAACCCTTCGAGAAGCATTTGTAATAGTTCCTGCTGAGGAATTAAGTAGTAACCGTATGTTTTAGCATCTGTCTCGGCACGTTTACGTGTATACTCAATGCTCACTGTGTTGGTCAAATGCCTAAAGCCTCTTTAAGTTGGTCTTTGCGAAAACCGGTAATCAGTGTTTTATCGTCTACAATGGTTGTAGGATAGCTTAA
>JAAZFA010000360.1 GCA_012511995.1 Thermoproteota archaeon
ACGGTATCTCCAATTGTTTCTGCTGTTTTTTGCAGCGATTCAGAAGCTTTATTCATACCCTGCTGTATGTTTTCACTTTTATTTTCCATTAAAACACCTGCTTAAATCAAATCGGTTATTGTATAAATACTTGTCCGAAATGAAAATATAAAATTTTTATCTTTCCTATTTTCTTTGCCTGAAAATTTTTATTAAAAATTGTTAATTTTTGAGTTAAATACCTTGGCTAAATACAAAGAGAGGGCTGTTAGGGTGTTAGATATCCCAAACTGATGTACCCACCAGTTTCCATTGTATGTATTCGGTTTTTCCTGGGGTGTTGAATACTTGGTAGTTTTCCAGAGTTGTTAGAATACCTGTTGCTCTGTCGAAGAAGATGTTGCGGTAGTCATACATTAGAGTCGCACCTGTTGGGTCTCTAATGTCAGAGAATTGCTTGTCGATGCGCCAGAAGCATCTGTCTCTAGTTCCGTTGGCGTAGTTTACTGTGTCGGTGTTGTTTACGATGTTTCCGTCATAGCCTTTGGGGCGAAGCAGATCTGCTTTGTTGAGGTTTGCGGGGTAGATGGCCCAGAAACCGTAGTCGTCAGATTTTTGACCATTTGCTATATCTATGGTCTGTAGATCAGTTATTTCTGTTCCGTTTTTGAATTTCCAAAGTGTATCCATTGATATTTGTGTGTTGTTTATTGCTGTTATTGTGACTTTAAAGTAGTCGGTTTGGTTGTATTTTTCAAAACCATCTGACATGGTAGAATCAGTTCCTGATAGTTCTGCGGAACCGGTGAGGCTGTAAGTGAAGGTGTCGCCGATTTTTACGCCTACCTCTATTTTTTTTGCAGTTAGAGTCGCATAAGCTACTGCTGCACTGGCGACAGAGATTATTAGTATGAGTATTATTGCTATGTTTCTTTTGGTGTGGCTTTTCTTTATGTAGGTCATGGCTTAAAATTGAACTCTTCGACTATTTAGTTGTTTTCCCAAAAGGAATTTCTTATTGGGGTGATTTTCATTGGATTTATTTCATTTTTGCACCGTTTATGGTTTGACTTGTTTAATATGCAGCATGTGACCACGTTGTTTTCTGGTGATTTATCAGTTGTTTTTGTTTTTGACGGTTGTTTTGTGTTTATTTTTGTTAATCGAGCGCTTAAATGGCTTAAAAATTAGTAAATATTATTAGTTAGAATGCTAATATTATATTTACTTGGGCAAGTAAGCCCAATTTTACACGGTTTCTAAAACAATTAAGTGTATTAAACGCGGTTTCTTGCTCGATAAAAAATAAAAGGAAAAATGAAAAATGCAAATTGTTAAAAGAAAAATGAATTCTATAACAACAATGTTTTTGGTATTAGCTTTTGCGGCATCATCGTTCATCATATTTGCACCCTCAGGCGACGCACAAGTGCCCTCTCAAATGAGAACTTACCCGATTATTGACGCTATACCTAATCCTATAGGGGTTGGTGAACAAACATTACTTCGCACTGGAATTCTACAACCTGTGGGTAGTGTTGATTTAGGTTGGGAAGATTTAACGATTGAAGTAGTAAAACCTGACAATTCAACTGAAACTCTTGGACCATACAGAACTGATTCCACTGGCTCTACCTTTACAGTGTATACACCTGACCAAGTAGGTACTTACTTATTGACGACTCATTTTCCCGAGCAAATAAACCCAGTTAACTTTACCGACTCTGAACGTGGTGGTATAACGATCCCGGCAGGTACCGTTATGTTAGCAAGCACTAGCGAGACAATTTCACTTGTTGTTAACTTAGAACCTTCACAATTCTATCCTAGTCATGCACTTCCTACCGAGTATTGGACTCGTCCATCGACCCGCAACTTAGAGAGAGGTATAGTATTTCTGGTAACTGGGTTTCGCGACCTGATAATTCATTAGCACTCTACAACGACGATGCACCAGAAACGCCTCACGTTTTATGGGCACACCCTATAACTACTGGTGGTTTGACCGGTGGTTTATGGGGACCTGGGCAGGTTCCGGTATCATCTGAAGCTGGAGACGCATACGAAGGTAAGTTTCCTGGATCGGTGATTCTTAATGGTATTTTGTACTATCAGCGAACTGATACTCGAGCCGAGACGGCGCCAGCAATTATTCAAGTTGACTTGCATACAGGTGAAGAAAAAATGTTCCGAAATAACACTTTGCTTTCGTTTGGTCAAATTCTGTATTTTGATAGTTACAACTATGATGGTGTGTTCACTTATATCTGGGAAGCTAGCTCTGTGGCTGGAAATACGACTTGGAGAGCATATGATCCATTCACTGGAAATCAGCAGATGCAAATTGTTAACGTACCTTCAGGGCTTAGAACGTATGGACCTAGCGGTGAAATTCTGATTTACGTAATTAATTTTCAGGCTGGTAGGATGGCACTTTGGAACTCTACTGATTGTGGCTTACAGAATGCGGTTATAGGTACACCTGATTATGGTAGTTGGGGTAACACTGCGCATGGTAACGCATTAGGCCTCGGCTTAGATGGAGCTAATCCTCGATCCTATACATGGAACGTTAGTATCCCAAGTGGTTTACGCTCGGTATCAGCTTTGGGTTCTCAATCGATCAAGTTGTATCCAACCGACAGAGTAGTTGGTGCATTCTTCAATCAAACTGAAGTTCGAATATGGGGACTTGATACAGTGGGTCTAAACAAAGATTCTACACAGTCAACGCTGCTTTTTGATCAAACATGGTCTGCGCCAGACGAATGGTTCGACGGCACAAACACTATACATTATACAGGTGCGACTGACAACATTGAAGATGGTGTTATTGCAGTTTGGAATAAGGAACTTCGAAAACATTATGGTTTTAGCGTAGAAACAGGCCAATTTCTCTGGGAAACTGAGTCTGAGAATTATGCTGATGCATACGGTTGGGGTGCTGCAGAACACACTTGGTATTTCGCTTATGACAAATTGTTTTCAGTGGGTGTAGCTGGTATTCTCTATGCTTACGATTTAGGCGATGGCGCAACTGTTTGGACTTATAATATGAGTGACCCGTATAGTGAACCTGTTACTGGCAATTACTGGTGGGGTTGGATTACCCTCATCGCGGATGATAAGATCTATTTAGGTACGCTTGAACACTCGGCTGAGCAACCATTACCTAGGGGTGCACCACAAATTTGTATTAATGCTTCTAATGGTGCTGAGATTTGGCGTATTAACGGTATGTTCCGTAATACTCGTTGGGGTGGTAATGGTGTTATTGGTGATAGT
>JAAZFA010000361.1 GCA_012511995.1 Thermoproteota archaeon
CATCCTAAACTCATGCAGAATGATCCTATCCATGTTAAAGTCCACTTTAAAAATAAAACTAATGATAAAGTTGTAGAGTTGGCACAACAATTTGGGTTGCTACTATGAAGCGTTGCTTCTGTGACCTCCACTTAAGAGCTAATCCTAAAGATGTGCCTACAACCCAGCGCTTCATTGAGAAGGCTGCACAGCTAGGCTACAGTCAAATCAGTATTGCGTTTAGTAATCAAATAGATGACCTCCAAGTTTCAACATTAAAAAATATTGCTAAACAGGCAAAACTAGATTTTGTTGTAAGAGCAGACTTTAAACCACGTAATCAAGAAGACTTGATGCGATTTCTGCGAAAATTTAGACGTAAAGTGGAAATCATTTGTATAATCTGTGACAATAAAGAACTGGCAAGGAGTGCTGCCAAGGATCACAGAGTAGATCTTATCAATTTTCCAAGTTTAGATTACCATAAACGTTTCTTTGATCGAGCAGAAGCTGAATTAGCAAGCTGTAGCAACGCTGCGTTAGAGATTGACATTAAACCGATCTTAATTTTAGAAGGACCTCCCAGGGTTAGGTTGCTTTCAAGTTTACGTCGTGAAGCAAAATTAGCAAATGAATTCCATATTCCTATAGTAATTTCTAGTGGTGTTGACCAGCAACATCTTATGCGTATGCCACGTGACCTATCGAGCATAGCATATCTATTTGGTTTAAGCGAAACTGAAGCGTTGGATGCAGTCTCAATCAATCCCAATAATATTATTGCATGTAATCGAAAAAAGCTCAACCAGAATTTTATTGCTCCAGGTATAACCATTGTAAGGAAGGGCTCAGACGATTGAAACGGGTTAAACGACGTTATTTGGCATTGCAAGTTGAATGCGATGGGTTGCCTACTGAACGCGAATTTATGGATGCACTTTGGGCTTCTGTATCAAAACTTTATGGTGAGGTAGGAGCAAGCTTGAGTGGATTGTCGTTGATTAATTTTGACGCCAAAAGTAAGGTTTTTGTCGTTAAATGTCTGCTTGCGTTTTTACCGCAGGTGCGTGCGTCTATTGCTTGTGTGACTTCTGTTGCGGCGGTACAGGCAACTGTGCATATTTTAGCGATCTCGGGTACGTTGAAGGCTTTGTACTCAAACATTTGATTAGTTTACTTATGTAAATTTTTTACTTATATGTGTAAATAATATCTTTAATTTAGTCGTATATGGTTTCTGATAGATTTACAGAGTAGACCAGTAATGTTTATCATTATGCATAAACGTTAATTGGCATTACAAAAACTGAAAATATAACCAAGTAATATGCCGAGAAGAATAAAAAATGGAGATAAAAGATTTCTTCTTTAAAATGCAATCATTAAAAACTGAAGTAATAATTGACGATACAACACTTCGAGATGGTATCCAGATGCCCGGCTTAGCTACAAGCCCCAAAGATGCCGCGAAAATCGCCAAATTACTTTGTGAAGTCGGGGTTGAACGAATCGAGGTATTCCATTACCAGGAACTAGACAAGCATGCAGCAAAACTCATCCTTGCCCAAAGCCTACCTATACGCATAGCAGGCTGGTGTAGAGCTGTCAAAGAAGATATAGACAGCGCTGTTCGATGTGGCTTCAAAGAAGTTGGAATCTCTCATCCAGTATCATTTATACATTTTAATGCTAAATGGCCCAAAAAGTCATATGACCAAATCCTAGCAAATGTCATAGAAGTAACCGAATATGCAGCTAAAACCTGTGGGCTGCGCACATTTGTTCATGGTGAAGACAGTACACGAGCAGATTGGGAATTTGAGAAGAAATTCATCAATGC
>JAAZFA010000362.1 GCA_012511995.1 Thermoproteota archaeon
ATTGATTCATTTTGTTCTTTTGTTTCAGGTTCTAATTCCATAACAATTATTCCATGATAACCACAATCTGGACAATAGTACTGTTTAGGCGTTAACCAAACATCTAAGCTACTGCTAAGTTGAATCTTTGAACTGCAGCATTTAGGACAAAAAATCTGGGTTGGTTTTCGACGTTTCGTGTTTTTGAAGATATCACGGATTCCATCCAATTTTTTCATTATGGCGGAGTACACCTATTTTTTACTGGTAATCAGAAAATGATACATGTTTATTGTAGTTCAATGTTTTCTTGAGGATAGCCTGCTTTGATTAAGTATTCTTTGACACGGTCACGATGATCGCCTTGCAGCATTATCTGCCCATTTTTATGGGTTCCACCGCAGGCACAAAAAGTCTTCAATTTTTGTGCGGCGCCGTGCAGATTGCTGTTTTTATCATCCATTCCGTCAATAATAGTCGTTGCTTTCCCGAATTTTCTAGTTTCAAGACGTATGCGAATGCGTTGTTGTTCTTTTTCTATTTCGCCGCAGACACATAGGTCTTTAGGTAATCCGCATGTTGAACAAACTTCAGCCATGACACTCAACAAAAGATTATCAACTGGTGTATATAAGAGTTTCAAGGTTTGGGCTGCTTCTATAGGTGTATGTTATGTTACCTTGAATGCGGTAGGACTATTATGCATATGGCGAATTAGGTCAAGCAACTGCTTTAGGTTCGACTACTCTCCGGTTAAATCTGAAACAAGAAAAAAGAATTAATATTATTCTACTTTGACTTCGAATCCACCATAGACCTGCATTTCACGTCAAATGACATCGTAACATCCTTGTATTCTTCTGTTTGCTTTGACATTTTTCTCATTACCTTTGAGTTGACTTAGTCTCGCTGCTGTTTTGACTCAAAGACAATAAATGAGAACCACACGGTTTCGTTAGGTTGTGCTTTAGTGAGATCTGAAACGAGAGTGGTTTATTGCCGCTGGTTTCTTTTGGTTCAAGGTCTTCTCCCATACATCCCATGTATTGGCGTGCACCGTGTTTCATCCACACCTCGTTTCCTTATTTGCCATTTTTTGGTATTCTACGCTTTTGTTTTTAGGAAGAACAATCACATATCTCGCCAATTGAAATACTTCCTTTAAAATAAGCCGAGAATTTAACGAGGATCCATGGCTTTGAGCGTTTGTTGCTGTTTATCAACGGTCACAAAGTTGGCTTAACACTGTGATATTTAGTGGTTATATTACAGATGTGAGATAGTGTAGTTTCATGAACATAGGTCGATTCCATCTACTTGATGACTTTTAGAAGAAAAAACACATCATAATTTGTTGTCGGGGGTAATTGGCGCTTTTAACGGTAGGGCAAACTGGTTAACGGAAGCGTGAGACCTGAAACCCCTCTACTTTCCTCTGTTTGTTTGGTCCGATACGGTTTACAGATCTTAGAGGTCAACAAGCAGCGTTGGATCTAGGGTGCATTGTTTATGGAATGGTGAATTGAGGTACATCTGGTTGTTTTATTTGGTAATGTTATTCTAAGTGTTTTAGTCGTTGTCTAATCCTTTAGTTAGGTGTAGGCTAAGACTTTGAGTACTTTAATTGTTCAGTAGCTCTTCTTTTTGGTTTCGTTGAAACTAGTATTTCTTTATTTGAGTTTATTCAACTAAAATTAATCAACTAAATATTAATTTCTGTTAAACCAAAGCTATTAACTTAAAACTTCAAAAGAGTTTAAAAATGCCAGGTATAGCGATCGCCTTATTCCATTGAGCGAAAGGCAATATGAGGGTTGAATGAATGGTGACAAAAAAGCAATATATTTTGTTTAGTAACAAAAATGAATTTAGAAGGTTTCAAATGCTTTCACATAAATGCGTAACTACCCCCATGTAAAACAAAAAGAAATTGCCGACAAACTCGGTTTAACAGTTCAGGCTACCTTTAATTATTTTAAAAAACTCGCTAAGGATGGCTTAGTTGAAGCCGGTTCCAAGAGGGCAGATTACCGGTTGGCATCCAAAGGAGTTGTATTACTTTGTGATAGAATGAAAAATCTTGAAACTTACGTTAAAACCGTCAAAAATGATTTGACTATTGAGCATCATGGATAGCCCCTGCAACATGCCCAGTTAAACTGGAGAGCAGGTTAGTTTAGTAGTAAAAGAAGGTTTCTATTACACAATTCCGGTGTTCTATCTAGAAATAGCCTTACATTTTCTGTTTTAGGTATATCTCAGCTGGAGTTAAATAGCCTAACCCTTCATGCGGCCTGACATAGTTGTAGTAACAAATAAAACTCCAATGCTCCCTAAACA
>JAAZFA010000046.1 GCA_012511995.1 Thermoproteota archaeon
CAAGAAGCAAGCACTGCTATACACTGAAGATAGACTTTTGTTTTACAGACTTTATGGTAGTGAACCTGAGCTATCCCTGACATATCGTCTTGTATTATTAGCAATTGAGACACTCATAGATATCAAGAGTATTTGCTTAAAAAAAGATGTTGCTCGTATAAACAAGATTAGAAACAAATTCTATGCCGAATTGCTGGGTCTAAAATGGCTTGTTTATAAAAAAAGTGGTACTTACTACTCGGCTCGCGCTGAATTACAAAAAATTTTAAAGCAAACCGATTAAGACTTGGACGCCAATAGTAGCTGTTAATAGCATGAGAAGTAATAGTTTTGTTTTAAAGAAGTTTACTAGGATTTGTTATCTATGCCGATCTCTCTAGAGTATTCCAGCTACAACTTACTAGGTTGCTCGAGAACATGAAAGTCTGCATGATTTCAGGGATAGCCCATTTTTCTGGAGGGGTCGAAAATGTCGTTAATGAATTGAGCAACTACGCAGTTACCCATGGCACAGAAGTCGATATATTTGCTCGAAGCAACCAAGATTTCATAGAATCAACGCGTAAGCGTAAACTGGTCGGTGTCCGCGCTTACTCCCTTATACCTCATAGATTTGGAATTCCTCATTATGGAAAATACGAGTATAATCTAAGAGTTTGGAGAAAAACCAAACGGTATGGTCCTTATGACATAATTCATGGGCATGGCGACAATTGCATCTTCACTGCTCTATTTAGAAATAAAACGCCGTTTTTAATGACCTTCCATGGTACCATGGCAAAAGTATTAGAGGAATCATCCGATCCCCGAAAGATACCTCATTTATACACTGAAAAAATTGCTGCTGCTAGATGTGACATAGCCGTCGCATGTTCGAATGCTGTAAAAAATGAACTCATCCGATTTTACGGGTGCCCAGCTAAAAAAATTCATGTTATCCACAATGGCGTTAACGTAGAAAAGTTTGCCCCGATCGATAAACAAGAGGCGCGGAAACGAATCTCGTTACCGCAAAACCATAAATATGCCCTGTGGGTTGGCAGCAATCCTCAGAGAAAGCGACTTTCAACAGCGATAAAAGCGACAGAGAAATCCGATTGCGCAAAATTACTAGTTGTTGGTATGACTGGTAAAAATATAGGTAAAACGGTTTTTCTAGGAAAAATATCAGAGCAAGATTTGATTGCCGCATATAGTGCAGCTGATTTACTAATTTTTCCAACTGTCTACGAGGGGTTCCCGATGGTTCCGTTAGAAGCGCTTGCTTGCGGATTACCAACTTTAGTCTCAGAAGAGTCAAATATAGGTGAAATAATCAAGGACGGCATCCAAGGTTTTGTAATAAATAGTGGAAACCCGATAGATTATCAAGAAAAAATAGACCTAATCATAAATGATGTCAATCTGCTAAAAGAAATGGCTATCAAAAGCCGTGAGCTTGCTTTAAACTATAGCTGGCATAATCAAGCAGAGAAGTATTGGCAAATCTACAAGGCGCTTTTAAAAAATAGAGCGAAAGTGGTTTAACTTTTTTCAATATGTTTGCTGATATGTGACCACACAAAGGCTTCAAAGTTCTCTGGTCGCAACACTGAAATTCTAACTCGTAACTCTTTTTGCTTTTCCCAAGAGACCCAGGAGTTTGGTGAATCCATAAGTTTAGCAATAGTTGATTTAAGATCTTCAATGGTTTTCCATCGAAATTCTGGGGGTATAAATTCGCCAGCTCCACCGCTGTCATGTACTATCGTTATACAGCCACTAGCTAATGCTTCCATCGGAGCGATGCCAAAATGTTCGCCCTGCATAAGGTGGCAGTAGATAGTGGAATCTTGGAATAGCTTGATTAGTTCTGTTTCACTGAGGTTTGGTTTGAGGCTATAGTTTGCTGGAAGTTCCTTTGAGAAATTTTCAAACCAGCTTTGTTCACTATGGTGCAGTAGACCTGCGCTTACGAATTCAAGGTTTGGAAAGTTGAGGGCTAACTGCTTTAGGATTTCATGTCTTTTTCCAGGGATAAACCGGGCTACACATAAGACCCGCTTGGTTCGCTGGGAAAGGGGTTTGTTTGACCAAAACATATTTTCTACTGGTGGGTAAGCAACTACTGTTTCTTTAATGCCGAATTTGCGCCAGTACTTTTCTGTCATGTCCTTGGTATAAGCGCTGTTGCAGAAGACTAGGTCTAACTTGTTTATACATCGTTCAAGGAGTTTCTTGTAGAGCCACAGATACATCCGTTTAGGTCGCTTGGAGTGCTCATAGTCGTAGGGGATTTCTGGGAAGTGCACATAGGTAAAGTTTTTCTTTGCTTTGTCGAAGAGAGTGGTTTCAAAGGCGGAAAGTGTTTGAGTGCTAAATGTATAATCATATTGTGCCGTGGTTTTGTAGGCTTTGAGTATTTTTACGATTTTTTGTCGCCGTTTATAGACTGACAGCGGGGGTTTGGCTTCTACGATTTCCCGTTTACCCAACATATGTACAGTAATACTGCTCGGCAGTTTTTCACCCATTATCCTTGCATATTTATCCTCGTCAAAATCAAATGTTAACAGTTCTACCTGTTGACCATGGGCGTCTAGTGACTTAATGATGTGATGACAGACTCTTTCTCCGCCGCCGTAAATGTCAAGGTGTGGGTGAATGACGAGGAATTTTGCCATTTGGATTATCCAGCTTTATAGAGTATCGTTTTATTGGGCTAATCAAGATTTCGATAATATCTTTGGCTAATGCTTTTTTTGTTTTAACCAAAGTTTTAGTTTAATCTTTGTTCGACTTACCCAATTAACCACTGGAAGGATCCTATATTTAACCCAATCAGGCAAAGCATCCTTTACTTCTCTATGCAATCCTAATTTGATTGCTAAACGACCCTTGGAAGTTAGGGCAACATAGTACCGAGTTATCGGGAACTTTATAAAGCCATTATTTTCCTTAAACCTGTCAAGAGACGGATGATTGCCAATACGTCCATACATCAACCATCGATCGCCTCTGTCTGCACAGACTTCAACTGCTTTAGCTATGAGCACATTATTTACAGATTTATCCCAATGTTTCTGAAGCGACAGAATATTTGAGAGTATATTAATATTGTCTCCGTGCTGTATCTGAATAAATCCCGCTAACTCATTGCCAAGGTAAGCGCCGATAAAAGTGGAGTGCTTCTCCGCATACATGTTAGCGGTTACAGTTTTGAGTGATTCACCATAGTGAGTAAACGCTCGTTCTTGTCTGATAGGCGTTTCATTGTAGATTTTCCATATGCCCTCTGCTAATTTATCGCTAGGGAAAACAACCAAAACTGCCACGCCTTCTTTTTCGGCTTTACGCACGAGATTTCTAGTCTTTTTACCGACACCATTCCACCACGTTGGGTAGTCTTTTATTTCTAGCAATCCAACATTATCGTCCTCTTTTACCCAATGCTCTTGAGGATATGCAATGGGGCAACACCAACTTCGATCAAGGAAGGAAAAAATATCTATGTTTTTTAATCGAAGTTTTTTGAGAAAGGTCTCAGTTGGATTAATATTTTTGGCGCATTCTGTAAAGTCATGAGCGACCTTAACTGAAAACGTTTTGCGCTCACTGAGGGTTTCTAAATCCTTGTCAACGTCCAGCATTGTTTTTAAGACATCGTAGAATGGTCCTCTCATGGTTTTTTTGGTGGAGACAAAAAGCCACTCTGGATGAATAGACATAACAATATCTTGTTCAATCCACTCAAGCGTTTCTTTTA
>JAAZFA010000363.1 GCA_012511995.1 Thermoproteota archaeon
AATGAGAGACCGTTAGTTCAACCAGCTGTTAAGCCAGTTAAATTGGAGGTAAATAATGGCTAAAAAAGAAAAGCAACAAAAAAACCAAACACCCTTACAACAAGCTAAAAGCTTTGTTCAATCTGCTAATGAGTTCGAGAAATCAAGAATTCAGAGCATCAAACGTTTTAATAAAATCTCTTGGACTATTACTTTTACGTGTTTATTAGTAACAGTCTTAAGCCTATTTGCTGTGGCGATGATGTCACCACTAAAAACTGTAGAGCCATTTGTTATCCGTGTTGACAATAATACTGGAGCTACTGATATCGTAACCACTGTTAAAAACGCTGAGGAAAGTTATGGTGAAGTAATCGATAAGTATTGGTTGAGCCAATACTTACGCTACAGAGAATCTTACGACTGGTACTCAGTACAAGATAATTACGATGCAACAATGCTTTTAAGTAACTCTGCTGAGCAAACAGCAGTAGCAAATTTTATGGACAGTGAATCCGCTCCATACAAAATCTTTAAAGACCGTTATCGTGTGAATGTGAGAATTATCTCAACTTCATGGGTCGGTGCTACTGCACAAGTACGATTTGAGAAGTCAGTAATTCCACTAAACAGTCCAAACGAGCGAGCTGCGCCAACTCGTTACTTAGCTACGATTAGCTACGGTTATCGAAATGCGCCACAAGCTGAAAAAGATCGTTTAATTAATCCGTTAGGTTTTCAAGTGGTTCACTATCGAGTAGACCCTGAATCATAATAAAAATTGGAAGCAAATAATGTTAAAAAGAATTAGTAGCGCCTTAATTGGCGCTTTTTTATTGGCAAGCTCTGCAAATGCATTAGTTATCCCCACAGGCTCTAAGCAAGACGGCCGTATTCAAACGGTCACTTATTCAAAACATAATGTAATTAAAGTTACAGCCCAAGTAGGTAAAGCCGTTTTGATTCAATTTGAAGAAGATGAACGACTAGAAGGTGACTCGGCCACACTTGGCATGGGTGATGCCGAGGGTTGGAACTTAGCTGTTAAAGGTAATAATATTTTATTCAAACCCTTAGTTTATCAATCTGATACAAACTTAATTGTTCAAACAAACAAGCGCACGTACATATTTCAGCTGTCAATTGATAATGACACTAAAACACCAACGTATGCCTTACGTTTTAACTATCCTGATACAGCTAAAGCTAAAGCAAATGCGGAACGCCAAAAAAATAAGCAAGCATTGGATGTACTGAAAGGCAAACACAATCGCATTGACGTTGTTATCACCAATGATAACTACTGGGGCTTTGGTGATAAATGGATTAAACCCACCGCGATTTATGATGATAGTAAGTTTACCTACTTTGAATTTAATAACGGCAAGGATTTACCGACTATTTATAAAGTAATGCCTGATGGTACAGAAGCGTTAGTAAATAAACACGTAAAAGGCCACACCGTGATTGTGCATGAGGTAGCCGAAGAGTTTGTAATCCGCCTTGGTATGGCTTCTTTAGGTATTCAAAATCAAGGATTTAATGCACAAGGTCAATTCAATCAGACAGGAGCCAGCGGTAACGATACGGTTAGAATCATTAAAGGGGAAAACTAAAAAATGAGTATCTTTAAAAGAAGTGAACCAGAACTAAATAGCGACTTACAACCAGAAGATTTTACAAGCATGGCTGATAAAGTAGGTGATAGTGGCGTAGAGCCTAGCGAACCTAATCTGCAAACCACTAAAAAATCAAATACTGGGAAAGTTGGTATTTATGCCGTAATGCTAGTGGCTTTAGCAGGATTACTTATTGGTCTGTTTTCTTTTTTTGGCAAAGGCAATAAGCCACTGATAGAAAACACACCAACAGAACCCACCACAGTGGGTAATACCAAACCAAAAACATTTGATTTGAAATTGCCAGATCCCCCTCCCCCTGCCCCAACTGTTACCAAGACTGAAGAAACAGGCATTAAGCCACCAGAAGAGCAAAACGCTATCATATACAACACTCCTACTGCCGAAGTTGAAAAGCCGAATCGGCTGTTAACTGGTTCTGTATTACTACCAGTGAACACAACTTCACGCAGTATGAGTCAAAATGATGGGGTTCGTGAGTCTTATGACACACCATTAAGTAATCGACTGCACCCGACAGTAACTGCGAATGCTCGAGCTAAACACAGAAATGATTTAACATATCTACTGAAAAAAGGCACGAACATAGGATGCACATTGGATACAAAGATTGTAACTACACATCCTGGCATCACACGTTGTCTTGTGAACAAAGACGTTTATTCTTCAAATGGTAAAGTACTTTTAATTGAACGAGGTAGTGAAATTATTGGCGAACAAACAACTTCAATGCTGCAAGGTCAAGCAAAAGTTTTTGTGCTTTGGAATACAATTACAACACCGCATGGTGTGACTTTGGATATCGCATCACCGTCAGCGGATGCTTTAGGTGCTTCAGGTCAAGACGCACAAGTAGATCGCCACTTTTGGCAACGTTTTGGCGGTGCAATTATGCTTAGTCTAATTGATGACGGTTTAGTCATTTTAGGTGATCGAATTAATCGTAATCATACGAGTGTCACATACGATAACACTTCGGACACTATTGAAAGTATGGCAGCAGAAGCTTTGAGGAATACGATTAACATTCCACCAACAGGCTACGTTAATCAAGGTGAGCTATTAAACGTGATGGTTGCGAGGGATGTTGATTTCAGTTCAGTGTACGAATTAGTTACACCACGTTTTTACTAAATCAGAAGAGGAAGTTATGTTAATTGATGGAAATTTAATTGTGAATTTTTCACGTAGCTGTGCTGAAAGCAATATCGATTCAGTAGAGACTCTAAAAAACAAATTAAATAATGTTGAATTTATGAAAAGTGAAAAAGGACAGGTTTTATCTAACTACATCGAGCAAATGATTGCTATTGCATCAGACTTACCTGTTTATAAGGTTGATGAAAAGTAATTAATAATAAGTTTTTCGATATGCACACCGCTTAGTTTTACTAAGCGGTTTTTTTATGTACAGGTTAATTATGAGTGCAAATGATTTTTTAAGAGATTTTAAG
>JAAZFA010000364.1 GCA_012511995.1 Thermoproteota archaeon
AAGAAGGCTACTCCAGCTATCCAAGCATCAGGTGTAGCAAATAAAATAAAAAACAAAAGCATAAGACATGTCCCTAATCCTAGCAATGGTAGGAACCGCCATTTCTTATCGCCATTTTTTAGTTTGTAAGCAGATATGTTAGTAATTGAATAGTTGAATACTAAAGCAAAGGTGCTGATGGCTACAACCTTGTTTAAATCAACAAATAACACTAAGACTGTCATTAACAGACCTGTCGATACTATGGCATAAGACGGTGTGTGAAACTTTTGATGGAGATGTGCCAAGGCAACTGGTAAATCTCTTCTTCGTGCCATCGAATAAGCCATCCGAGAAACACCTAAAATTGCTGTCAAAAGAACACTTGCAGTAGCCACTAAGCCGCCGATTGCAACCAACTGAACCGCCAAAGAATTGCCTGTAATAGCGATGGCTGAACTCAACGGAGAAGTCGAAGCAGCAAGACCATCTGCACCCAACAACCCTACAGCAACCAACCCCACCAACACATAGACAAACATTGAAATAACAAGCGATAACAAAAGCGCCTTGGGTACATTACGTTTAGCATCTTTGATTTCTTCAGCTACCACTGAGACTCTAGCAAAGCCGCCATAGGCAAAGAAAATGAAAAAAGTAGCATACAAGACACCACTAGAAAAGGGTGTAAACGGCTCAAAATTAGCCACGTTAACGCTAAAAACGCCAAATAATATGAAGAAACCGAGAATAACGAGTTTAATCACAACAAGAAGGTTGTTAATGGTTGCAGATTCTTTTGCTCCAATCAGATTCAAGCTTGTAAATATTAAGCATGTTATCGCGGCGACGATGTTAACTGGCAAACCAGGTATAGATGCCGATAAGTAGAAAGCAAATCCTAAAGAAACCGCTGCTCCAGTGAAGGTATTAGCAACAAGCCACATCCAACCTGCCAAGAAACCCGCGTAAGGTGAAACTAGTTGTCGCCCGTACTCATAGGCGCCGCCTTCTACCGGTTGCCAAGATGTTAGCTTGGCGAAACTTGAAGCAGTAATAAAAGCAATGACGCCTGCTAAAATCATCGATGAAATGAACGCTGAACCTGCGTATCCAGCGGCGATTCCAATGATGACAAATATTCCGCCGCCTATGATAGCTCCGACATTGATAGCTATAGCGCTCCATAATCCAATAGACCGCTTTAACCTTGGGGTTTCTTTGTTTGCCACTTGGTTCACTGCTGCAAGGCAAAAGAAACGAAGCCATCTATAGAGGCTCTAACATAGAATTAAACAGCCTGGTGTTTTATTTGCGTAGGAGAAAAGACGGTCATGAATCTCCTAAGTTGGTGTTGAGATGTTAATAGACGAAGTCAGAGTATTTCAGTAAATTTTATTTCTTGCCGCTCCATTGTGTCAAGTATGCATAAGACTGCTGCCCTCCTTGACACTCTTAATGCTGCTTCTATCAAGCTTGCTATTTTTGCCTCAATGCTCAGCCATACCTACGCCTTCTGCTCCAGACTTCACTTTGAAGTATGCCGGTAATTCGTATGATGTGCCACCGACTTACGGTATCGACCCCTACACAAGAAAAAACGTTCTGACTAAAGCGGGTTACCATATACAAAATAAATCCATAAAGATCACTATTAAGAACCAACCATTTACCTCTTACTGTAATGAGAATAATTCACTTGTAGGGTTATGGGATTATATTCTTGTTAAGAGGCACTTTCAGGATTGGTATACGGGTAAACCAAACGCTGACGGGTATATTTATCGTTCAGATTCCAAATATACCGTAGTTGGATGCGGTTTAAGCGAAAACAATGGTTCTAACCCTTATAGAAGAAACATTTGGCTATATGACTCAAGGGGTAATTGCAGATGATGCTCAGATAGATTTTAAAATCCAAGCATTAATAGGCTATAAGACCCAAGTGTCTAGAGGTTCCTATGCCTACCCCTTTGGTGAATCTTGTTATTGCGTTTTTACTGGAGAATCAAGCAATTGGAGTAATGTGCAAACGGTAAGCATATACCTGAAGGAACGATTTCTGTATCGATCCTGCCAACTTCTACGGAGTCACCGGCTGCAACCCCTTCGCAGAACCCAACAGCAACGCCAAAGTAATCAAGTACTCAAAGCGGTATTTGGTTTAGCCTTGACTGGGAGCAAATAGCTATAATCCTATTAGGTGTCACGGTTATTATGTTAGTATTTGCATTAGTGCTGTCGCGTAAAAGAAACACAGAGCAAACAAGCAACTTCCCTAATCCTTGGATTCCTCAAGAGCCCTAAATATTGTTACACCTTTAGCAGTCATAACGTATTTGACTCGATATTTTGATGTATTTTTCTACATAATTACCATGAACTAAACGGCTAAACGTGCCTTCGAACACTGCATGGGTAATACTGGTTTTTTGTACCGTGTGTTTCTCAAGTTCAGTTTTGCCTAAGGTTGACGACTTAGTTCATGCAAGATGTTTTTTGCTAACTCCGTATTTATTTTCTTCATTTTTCAACTGTTTAGGCAATTATTAGAGTCGCCTTTTTTGCCTTTTTAGCTTCAAGGTGAAACGGTCTTTTTGGAGAGTGGAGGGGTTAAAACAGTTTTTTGCAATCGGTTTGTTAAGTTGGTCATTTCTTTTTTGGGTTTTACTTGTAAATTTGGGTATAGCTTGTTGAATGTTTATGATTCGATTGAAACTAAGTGTTTCAAGTTATTGTAGTACAGATATTGCAGAGTATCTTTGTTTTTTGTTGGTGAATTAATTGCTAAAACCTACCGGACATAAGTGATTGCGAAAGAAGTGACTGCTTGATTCTATGTAACTAGCAAAGGATCAATTATCTATTGTACATTTGGTTATTATGATTTTAACATATATGTGTATAATTTGCACAAAGTTTTTTACATGGTGAAACGAGATTTTTTCAGGGTTAATTTTAAAGTGATTTTGAAATTAGGAGCTATTTTTACGCTTTTTTGTTACTTTAGGCATTATGATTAGCGGTTCATAAATTTTAAATACAAATCAGACGCCTAAGTTACTTTTGAGGTTATAATCATGGCTAAGGCTGCAAAAAAGACAACCAAAAAGGCAAAAAAGAAAAAATAAGCAGATATAACACTCAGCTATATCCCAATTTTTCTTTTTTAAACACACACAATCATTTTTTCATTCAGAAATAGACAAAAAATACAGGCAAGCACTTTCCAACCTTTAAGAACGTTTATCTTACTAAACATTGTTAACTAGAATTGATTGGTGGAAAAAATTTGGAAAGTAATGCACTAAGCATAAGCTGTGCTGGCTTAACATTGAATAACCCCACAATGCTTGCGTCGGGTATCATGGGTTATTCCACAGAATCATTCCAACGCATTGCAAACAGCGGCGCTGGTGCAGTCGTAACAAAGTCAGTCGGTATTCAGCCACGCGTTGGCTATGTTAACCCCACCGTTGTGCAGGCTGAATCTGGCATAATTAACGCTATGGGACTACCAAACCCCGGTATTACCATTTTTTCTGAAGAGATAAAGTTTTCAAAAATGATTCTGCGAGTACCGCTGGTTGTAAGCATTTTCGGTTACTCCGCGGAAGACTATGCCGAAGTAGCAAAAAAAGCCAGTGAAGCTGGTGCAGATGCAATTGAACTAAACGTTTCTTGTCCGCATGTAAAGCAAACAGGTGCCGAGATTGGTCAAAGCCCCAAATTACTTTCTGAAGTTGTCCAACAAGTAAAAATTGCAACGAATAAGCCCTTAATTGTTAAATTATCACCTAATGTTACAGACATCACTATTCTTGCACAGGCAGCAATCGAAGCTGGTGCAGATGCACTCACGGTGATAAACACATTAAAGGCAATTGCAATTGACGTAGAAACCCAAACGCCTATCCTTGGCAACATCAAAGGCGGATTATCTGGCGCCGCCATCAAACCAGTTGCGTTGCGGTGTGTCTATGATATAGCTGACCAATTTAAAATTCCAATCATTGGCTGTGGCGGTATCAAGAACTGGCGAGATGCCGTTGAGTTCTTTTTGGCTGGAGCTTCCATAGTTCAAATAGGCACTGCAGTTGCTGATAACATCGAAGTATTTCAATCGATAACGAAAGGAATAGAGAACTATCTAAGAAAGAAAAATGCTCGGAGTGTAAAAGACATTGTCGGACTTGCCCATCGCAAATAATCAAATGAGAACAACACAGATAGTGCAGATACGCACTGAAAGCCCTTCAGTAAAAACTTTCATATTTACAGACAGATTGTGCAGTAAAGCGAAACCTGGACAGTTTTTGATGCTTTGGATTCCAGGAATCGACGAGATCCCGCTTAGTATAATGGATACATCAAATAGTTTAGTTTCAGTTACGGTTAAAGCCGTCGGAGATGCCACACGTCACCTACACGACATGGTACCCGGCGCAACAATTGGCATTCGAGGACCATTCGGCAATGACTTCACAGAAAGTCGAGGCCGCGTACTTCTTATCGGCGGTGGAACAGGAACTGCACCTCTACTCTTTCTAGCAAAGAGGCTTGCGCTTAAAACGGATCATCTAGTATTCGTTGAGGGCGCTAAAACAGCTAACGAACTGCTTTTCATAAATGAAGTAGCAGGAATCTGTCAAGAAAAAAATATAATTACAACAACTGAAGACGGTACAGCAGGCCTACAATGCCTTGTTACGCAACCACTTGCAAGTTTACTTGAAAAAGAAAACTTTAACATGATATACGTTTGTGGTCCAGAAGTCATGGTTAAAAAAATCTTTGAAATGACCGAAGCACGCAAACTTCCAATCGAGGCAAGTCTTGAGCGTCTGATGCGTTGCGGAATTGGCTTATGTGGTAGTTGCGTTATCGGTAAATATCGGGTCTGCCGTGATGGGCCAGTGTTCAATACAATACAATTACGTGAAATGAAGGATGAATTGGGCATTTCAAAGATTGGATTTGATGGTTCTAGAATTCCATTTTAATTTCAAAACAATAGATGGCAATGTACCGACTTATTGCCTTTAACGTTTCTATAACTATCTTATCAATTGATTTGATTTTATTAATTTCTATATGAGAGAACATGGTTTTCGTCAAGCAATATTTATTACACAAGTATCGCAATCACACATAAGTTCTCTATGCACTTGAAAAATGCAATATCAATAGTTTGGAGAAAAATTGGGTGACGTAATAATATGCCGTTTAAAAAATCAAAACAAGACACGGCAGACGCTTTAGTATTAGAATGGGTTTTACAACTGAAAAAATATAAGCTAACACTCGACAGGAACCGTTGCATTGGATGCCAAATATGCAGTTTAGCTTGCCCTAAAGCAGCCATTACCACCCAAAAAACGCCCAAAGTCAATAATGAACCTGCAAAGAAAGTTAAAATTGACATTGATTTAAGTAAATGCAATTTCTGTGGCGTCTGTGATGTAACCTGCCCACATGGTGCAGTAACGGTCACCCTCAATGGAAAACATGATCTAAAAATACTAACCAAAGAGAGCTACCCTCAGATCATTCGAAATATTACCATCGACACACAGAAATGCGCCAAGGAATGCACACAATGTGAAACAGCCTGCCCGCTTGACCTGATTAAAGTCACCAAAGTGGGTTTCGATGGAAAACCCGTTAAAGATGTATCCAAGTTATCACCAACTGGGAAAAGACGCGTACAAGTTACCGTAGATGTTGCAAAACAATATTGCCCAACTTGTCGAGCATGCGAATATAAATGTGAACCAGGCGCAATCGTAGTCAAAAAAGCCATCGAAGGAAAAATTGCGATAAACCAGCAATTATGCCCAGAAGGTTGTCGTGACTGCATTGATGTATGTCCTATAAATGGCACCTTAACAATAGACAAGAATAACAAAGTTACTGTTAACGAGTTAACGTGTACCTATTGCGGAGCATGCCAGAATGTTTGCCCAATCCCAGATGCCTTAACACTTTACCGCACAAAAATTCTCCACACCCTAGTTCATTCGGGCACATGGAACAAGGCACTTGAACGTATTGTAGGCCAACAGAATGCAGCTAAAGAACTTACAGCACGTGCGGCAGATGTACGACGTAACATTGTCGATAAAAGGTTTATTATAGAGGAGATGAAAAAAAATGAGTAGGCCACTAAAACCTGAAGAACTTCGCATAGGTGTTTTTGTTTGTCATTGCGGCCTCAACATCGCTGGAACGATAGATGTACACGCAATCGCCGAATACGCAAAGACCCTACCTGACGTTGTTTTCGTTAAAGAAAACCGTTACACATGTGCAGACCCAGGACAGGAAGAAATATGTGCCGCCATCCGAGACCAGAAACTCAACCGCGTAGTAATTGCAGCCTGTAGCCCACGTATGCATGAGCCTACTTTCCGCAGAACAGTCGCCGAAGCAGGTCTCAACAGCTTTCTGTTTGAAATGGCAAACATTCGCGAATTTGCCTCATGGTGCCACCAAAGCGACCCAGCGGCAGCAACTGACCGGGCTAAAGACACGGTGCGTATGGCAATCGCCAAGGTACGACTAATGCAACCTCTAGAAACCTTAGAGGTCCCAGTAACCAACAAAGCCTTAATCATTGGAGGGGGAATTGCAGGTATAAACGCTGCATTGGACCTCGCTGAGCAAGGTTATAAAGTCTATATCCTTGAGAAGTCCCAAAGCATAGGTGGCCATATGGCAGCACTTGACAAGACTTTTCCTACTTTAGATTGTAGCATATGTATTGAAGGTCCAAAGATGGTAGATTGTGCACGTCACCCTAACATCACCATTTTTGCCAATAGTGATCTATTAAAATGTGAAGGGTATGTCGGTAATTTCCGAGTTACAATTCGCAAAAATCCCCGCTATGTTATCCCGGAAAAATGCACTGGATGCGGCGAATGCAAAGACGCTTGTCCTATTGAATACCCCAACGAATGGGATATGAATCTGGGTACGCGAAAAGCCATATCAGTACCATTTGACCAGGCCGTTCCGCTTGTGTATAGTATTAACAAAGATTACTGTATCGAGTGCTTCAAATGCACAGAAGCATGTGGTAAACGTGATGCAATCGATTTTGACCAAACACCCGAAGAAATCGTCGTTGAGGTTGGTGCAATCGTTGTTTCTACGGGATTTGATGTTTATGAACCATATGATATGCCGCTTCTGGGTTATGGTAAATATCCTAACGTCGTCACTAGTATGGAATTTGAGCGGCTCATACTAGCTGCAGGACCTACAGGCGGCAAGGTTATCCGCCAAAGCGACGGTCAGAAACCAAATCGTATTGCATTTATCCAATGTGTTGGTAGCAGAGATCAGAGTCATTATCCTTATTGTAGCAACTTTTGTTGTATGTATACCCTCAAACACGTTGTACAACTCAAGGAAAAGTACAAAGACAACATAGAAATCTACGTTTTCTACATAGACATACGTACACCTGGCAAAGACTATGAAGAGTTCTACAACCGAGCACGCCAAGAAGGAGTTAACTTTATCCGGGGACGTGTAAGTCGAATAGATGAAGACCCAGTTACCCATAACCTCACAGTCCACAGCGAAGATTCACTGATAGGACATCCCATTGAAATCGAAGCAGACATGGTGGTCCTCGCTACAGCTGCGATTCCTAAGAAGGGTTCAGAAGAAATCGCCCGAATCCTAAACCTTAGCCGCGATTCAAATGGCTTCTTTATGGAAGCACACCCTAAACTCAAACCTATAGATGCACCCACCGACGGTATCTTCTACGCAGGCACTTGTGCAGGACTAAAAGATATTCCTTACAGCGTCTCACAGGGAAGCGGAGCAGCCTCACGTGCAGCTACTGTAATTAGTAAACCGAAATGGAAAATTGAACCAATTATCAGTGTTGTCGACCAAGAGAAATGCAAGAAATGTGGTATTTGCATAGATAAATGTCCATATGGCGCTATTCGCCAAGAACCGAATCAACCAGCCAACATTATCACAGCAAGCTGTCATGGTTGTGGTACATGCGTCGCCGAATGCCCTTCACATGCAATAACACAAATGCACTATACTGATGCCCAAATATTTGCTCAAGTTCGTGCTGCACTTCAAGAGAACCCAGAAGAAAAAATCCTCACATTCCTCTGTAACTGGTGCAGCTACGCAGGCGCAGACCTTGCAGGCATTAGCCGATGCGATTATCCTGCCAGTGTCCGAGCTATCCGTGTAATGTGCAGTGGCAGAGTCGGTCGTGAATTCATAATAGAAGCACTCCGCCTAGGCGCAGGCGCCGTACTCATAGGTGCATGCCATCTGCCGTATGACTGTCACTATATCAACGGTAACTATAGGATGAAGGAAAGAACTGACGCACTCAAAACCACTTTAACTAAGCTTGGTATGAGTCCTGAGCGTTTTAGAGTAGAATATGTTTCAGCTGCCGAAGGAATTCATTTTGCAGAAATCATCAAAGAAATAGATAACCAACTCAAGACATTGGGTAAAATGAAGATTCAAACAGAAACCGCCAAACTAAAACCCTTTCTAGAAAACATGCTTAAACAAAATTCCTAAACCCCTAAAAGTTCCTGCAAACTTATGCAATCGTTGCGATGAGATGGCGCTTATTAGATTTAGTAATAGCCAAACACAATTCCAAGCAACCCAAACATCAACATCAAAAAATTAGTCAAGTCATTGCAATCAACAAACAACTGGACACAAATTAGACTCGCAAACTGGTATCTATCTTCAATTTCTCATTCGCCAGCAGTTAATCTGCTGAGCTTTGCCGATTACACATTGGAGATAGTATAATGCGGTGAGTAACCAAAACTTTTCACTTAGAGGACATCACCAGCTAGCAGTTGCGTCGTGACCTTTTTGGGCCAATGCTTTCTTCTTCTGGTCACTGATATCGGGTGGAACATCTACACGGTGACCTCCTTCTTCAAAAATTTCGCTCTTCTTTTTCTTATTTTGAACAGTAAATGAACCACGCTCGTTTTTTTCCATGAAAAAGTCACTCCCAAACTACCGAATAATAGCGCACTCTATTAGAGGAGCGTTTACTTCCTAAGTTTAACTTTAACTGACCATTCAAGCTTATCAGTCAGAGTTGTTGCATCTTCGTCTATGTTGTTTGTTTTTAAATAGTCAGAGAGTGACTGTTCAACTTTGTCCCAAACCACATCATTATCGAGCTGATCAACAAGAGTTCGCCCTACGTTTTCACAGACTTCCATAGCCTGTTTGTCGTTCATGTTTATTGTTTCCATATTCGATCACAAAAAACTAAGAAAAATAAGAGTATTAACGTACGTGACTGTGCATCATCTATAACAATTTATATAATTTTTCGTATTTTACGAATACATAAATATTTAGAGCAGACTAGCAGCTAACAAGAGGTAAATTGTGATGTCAACTCAAAAGAATGCAGTAACTCAAAGAAAACACCTTATGGAAACTATAGATTTAGAGTTGAAATAAGTGGTGTCACCTAAGCAAGCTTTACTGAAGTTTCCATTCCCGAATAAGCAAACGAAGTTATTGAACACCGATAAGGAACCGATCCCACTGTAGTTCGAAAGTTACCAAGAAAAAACATCTATGGAACCTCATTTTAATGGGGGCTGACCTCATCAATGGAACTTTATTACTGGCGCAAAAACATTGAACAAGGAAAAAATCTTCTGCCCGCCAAAATATATCTTATAATAATTGATGCAAAGGGTAATGATTTGCACGGTGGGATTTCACAAATGCTTGACCCGCTAAGTATGAGGCACCCGACATAACGCTCAACATAACGAAATTACTATCGAAACACTTGAATCGTATTTTAAACCCTATAAAAAGTCTAATTAAACAAGGGAACAACGTGAGTTATAAAAATATAGCTAGTGATACCAAGACTCTTGCCTTAGAGTTTGGAATATAATAGAAAAAGATCAAGAATTAAAAAAATATTCAGAACAAGGAACAAATATGTTTTCTTGCCCCTGATGATGCCCAAAAATCACTGCAAAAGCTCGCTCTTTCTCTATAGTATTTATGAATATACTGCTTTACGTAATCAACTTCAGACTCAACAATCTGGCAAGCCAAAGACGATGCTCTACCTATTTACGTTGTTTAATAACGCCCCTCACGAAAAACCCTGCAACTGACTAACTGGTGCTTGGAAAAGTCATACAACATTTTACAGGGAAACCAATACTCATAGGGCTCTAAATTACAAGATAGTTTGAAAGAAAGATGGAGAAATACTAAAAGTAATATTGGGTATGCAAACGAGGAGACAAACAAGCTTTGGGTCATGTTATCAAAGCCTTATAGATTGAGCGTAAGCTACAGCGTTTTTCCTGTAGAGATAAAAGCTACTGAAGCGGAAAAGGTTGCTATCAAGAACCAGAGTCTACCAATAAAAAATATAGGCAAGAAAGCTAAATACATCTAAAGCACACGCAATTTTTATTTGCGGTAATCTTTTACAG
>JAAZFA010000365.1 GCA_012511995.1 Thermoproteota archaeon
ATATACGCATCCTAGAAAACTATGTGACCAAAGTAAAAAACGACTTAAAAATCGAGCATGCTTGGCCAGCAATAGCAACACAAGCTGTTAAAGCTGGAGAAGAAGTGGGATTAACGATGAAAGAAGGTATAATGCACACCGTACCCCTAAATAGCCCATTGGCTCAAGCGAAAGGGACTGCACTTACTGATGCTAAACTCGGAGAAGACTTAGGATTAAAAGACTTGCAAGGCAAGCTTGTGGTTAAGCAGGGAAAAATTCTTATCGTAAAATTACCCAGTATCCGCAAAGGAGGCTCCCATTCAACAGACATAGCCAAAGTGAACATCTTTATAGATGAGTTTAAACCAGACCGCATTGGCGTTATGGGCGCAGTAGGTAGGGCGGTTTTGGCGAAGTTGGACAAAAGGGCAGATATCGAGTTTGGCATCAGTCGCTCTGTTGCAATCGCTGCATCTAGGGGATTGAATGTGATGGTTCTAGTAGTGGGTAGGATGGTGAACTGCATGATTCAGGAAATTGACCAGATTAACATGAAGACGGGTAGCCATATTATCTATGAGGTCAAAGACGTGCAATTGGCTGAGTATTCAGTTTCTGATAAGTATGTTTGATTCTAACAGTCAAGTCTTGCTCCACTTTATTCGTTGAAAAAAGGAAAAAGGGGTTGTTTGGGAAACCAGTAATAGCGGATTAAGCTTCAGTTGTGGGCATTTCAAAGAGTGAATCTTCTAAGGTGGGGTTCACGACTATTTGATAGATTGTTGTGTTTCCATCTTCTGATGTGTAGTCGCCGTCTGTCCAGTGTGCTAAATTATCAACGTATTCTGCAAATGCATTTGTATACCAATTTTCCCAGTTTGTATCAAAATCAGCTTCTGCCCATTCACCAGACTCATTTGTCCATGCAGTGTGATTAGCACCGTTAACGACGTAGACTATATTGCCCATGTCGGGAATAACGATTTCAACACGTAATTGTTTTTCACTCTTATCGAGATCTTTTGCAAAGTAGTTAGTTGTTGAAGTTGTTCCTTCTGTGACTGTATCAACCTTGAACTGTAAGCTTGTAGCGTCACTGACGGGTATTACGCTTGGTTCTTCTGGTGTGGGAGTGGGATTTGTTCCTCCGTTTCCGTTATTAAGTAATACTATGCCTGCAACGCCAACAACGAGGATCACGGCTATGACGGCTACGACAATATAAACTGTTTTTTTATTCATTGTAGACACCGATTACTGGCTTTATTTTTGATCTTAGCTTAATTTAAGCTTTTCCAAACTTTAATGAATTCATTCACTTATCGAGTACCCTACCTTTATAAATAAGCGCAACTTACACTTTCAATTACCTCTCCCCTGTCTTGAAAGTACCTTTTTTGGATGGTTTTAAATACCGCTTAGAACAACATCCACGTTAAAGCTGTGAATTATAATGTCAGACGATTCCGAGAACCAAGCACTTGAAAAACAAGAGACTGAAAAATCAGAAGAAAAAAGTGAGTTGCAAGCACGCCTAGAAGA
>JAAZFA010000366.1 GCA_012511995.1 Thermoproteota archaeon
GTACCAGCTTCGGCTTGTTTAAGAATCGCCATGATTTGGCTGTCGGTATATCGTGATCTTTTCATTGAATTTCCTTTATAAGAAATTCTACTTCTAATTGCTATGGTTTTGTGGGAGGATTACCAAACCAATGGCTAGATGTCTTTTGCCCACGCACTTGAGCCTAGCAAGACAAAATTGTCGTTGCGATATTCACAGTGTTTTTAAACTCCACTTCTTAGTGTAGAAAGCTCGTTGAGTTTCTTATCAGTACTACTGTATCGATTCCAAGTGCTATGTTTATTTTTGTCATATATAACAAGAATCACTTATTTTTAATGCATTTATAAGACGCTTTTCGGTCACATAATTATTTTTAGTTGTTCAACATATAGCATTAAACATAGAGCAGCACAAGATTTTTCAAGGATTTTAAGTTTAAGATTAAACTAATTCCATAGTCAATTACTATGCTTTTTACAGTAATTATCATATAGTTCAACTTTAAGATAAATTGACATTTAAAAGCATTGTACTATGCTAATCTTGTTGGCGTTATAAATCCATTCTTGAGTATGTATATCCTGTTGTCAATACAGTTGGCATATACAATCGCATTAACTAGTGTTATTAGGCTTTGACAAGTATTAGAGTAAATAAATGAATAATAAATATGACATCTCGAATATAAAACTTAATGATAAATATCTTACTGATCCTATATTGTTAGCATTAGCATGGAAGCGTGCTCATAATTATGTGCGTTCATTTAATTGGTATGCAGATAATTTTGAGCTTGATAAGTCATCGTTGTTTTTACAAAAAAAATGTAAGGAGTGGGTTAAAGAGTTAGAGTTAGAGTCTGGTGAGATTAATCTCAAACCACTTGAATTGGTTCCTGCACCTAAAACACATACTTGGGAATTTATTAAGCCTAGTCTAGAAAGTGAATCACAAGATAAAGAGTGCTTAATTTGGCAACCGCAGGAATCAACAGCAGAGCTGTCATTGCGACCCTTGGCCCATATCGGAATCAAGGAGCAAACTTACTTTACTTTATTAATGTCCTGTTTAGCAAACATTGTCGAAACTAAACAAGGCGATCCTTCAACTGCGTTTGACGAGGTACATGCAAAGCAAGTAGTAAGTTACGGCAATCGTTTATATTGCACCTATGAAAATGGAAAAGCTGAGCATAACTATGGAAGTGCCATTCTTTATAGTAAATATTTTGCTGATTATCGTGTTTTTTTACAGCGACCATATTATTTTGCTCAACAAGAAAATTTTGAAAAATCACAGGGTGAAGATATATACATTGTTGAGCTTGATTTAAAACAGTTTTTTGATACGATAAACAGAGAAAAATTAATACAAAAAATTGAAAATCTAATTAAAGAACAAAATCCACTACAGTCAAAAGAAGGTAATAAAAAATCAACAACCATTTTGTTAGAAAGCTTTAAAAATTGGGAGTGGAGTGATGATGCGAAAAAAGACGCTATATTTTTTTCAGGGAAAAGTGGTAGTCAAAGTAGAGATGAGCTACCCAAAGGTATTCCACAGGGGCTAGTTGCAGGTGGTTTTTTAGCAAATATTTATTTGCTTGAAATCGATAAGATAATGTCATCCATACTTAATCAAACTTATAAACAAGATGATGTTGAAAACAGTAAAAAGTCCGAAGAAATAGATAGTATTCTGCAGGCTTTATATGATCAAAATATTAAGATTAATGATTATTGTCGTTACGTAGACGATATTCGATTAGTAATTTCAGCCCCTAAACTAAGTAGAGATTATTCACTTCAACAGCTTACGAAGACGATCGTAAGGTTGGCAACTATCTTTTTAAAGACAAAAAGGTTAAATCTTAAAATTAATAAAGATAAAACAAAAGTTACTCCGTATCATAGTAAACCAAAGGGTATATCTAGTCAGACGAATATCATACAAGAGCAAATGAGTGGTCCCTTAGGTCCAGAACATATTGACAATCTTATCAATGAGATTGAATCGTTGTTAGATTTAAATATGACGGAGAATCCTTTTCAAGATAAAGACAGCTGTAAACTTAATAAGTTAGCGGAAATAGAGCGTAGTAGCTTTGATGTTCGTGAAGATACTTTACGACGTTTTGCTGCTAATAAACTAGCTAAAGCTCTTAAAGAAAAAAGACACTTCACTTCACGCAAAGTTGATGCTCAAGGAAATCCAATTGCTGGTGAATGGGATTATTTGCAAGAACGCATAGCAAGAAAGTTCATTGCAATATGGAGTAGAGAGCCGTCATTGGTGTTGCTATTAAAAAAAGGTTTAGAGCTTTTTCCAAGTGCTCGTACTTTGGAGCCTATATTGGATCAATTAAAGGAGATTGGGAGTCGTGATGAAAAGCAAAAAGCGGTTGCTAATTATTGTTTTGCTGAAATATTTCGTCATTCTGCTACAGTCATTCATAAAAAAGATTTGCATGCTATACCCGCTCATGCGGATGTGTCTAGCTTCTTTGAAGTATTGCAAGATCATGCCGCAAAATGTATCTCTCCTCAAGGACAACAAAACAATGAATGGAGTTTTGTAGAGGAGCAAGCGCGTTTTTTGTTACTTGTGCGTATTGACACTACATTAGAAGAATCCACTGGCGATGCTCAACAGGATTTAATTTTCAAACTGCTGAAAGGTTATCGAACAATAACGACGCAATTAACTTTGGATGAAATTAGTTTATGTATATTATTGGCAAACCAACTTTCTGATGATAAACACATGCTACTGCGTTCAACGGTAGAGCTTATATCAAATTTAAGAAGTGGTATCGCTAATGATAAGCTAAGTCTATTAACGGCAATCGCTACACAAAACTTAGATTTAGTAAGCGAAATAATTCAGCAAGCTCGACTATTGAGAAAAAGTTGGGTTTTCACAGATGACATTAAAACGTTAACGGAAAAAATTTATCTTGATATTAGACCTTCTAAAAAACCATTGGACCAAATAAAAACAAGTCAGGGATTAGTCCAATTAATAACTCGACCTGATAATCCTTTTGCCAATGAGATTATGGCGATTAAGCTTATGCAGGCATTAATTATAAGTTATGAAAGTCAACAGCTTGAATTAGAAGACAAACAAATAGATCTAGCTGCAACAACGGTCATATTTAAATCTGGCTATAAAGAGATACCTCTATATCAGAGTTTTGAGGAGCAGTTAATTGTTGAGTTAAAAACTCAAGATGCTCTTACTACTGACTATTTAACAAATTTCTTAAATACAGAGGAACTGGCTTTACGCAAAATAGCTTTTGTTATCCGAGCAGCTCTCGCCGGCAGTAAGGATGTCACGGGATTTGGAGTGAGTTATCCGCCTAAAGTTGGTTATAGGGGTTTAAAATCAACCCACATGAAGCGTCAAATAGGACTTTACACAACGCCGGAATCCTTGGCAGGAAAAGGTGCGCAGACATCAGGGTGGTTAACTACTTTGCTTACGAAACTATTACGTTGGCCTGGTATTCGTGTAAATGAACAAGGGTATAATTGGCCTACAAAATTTGGACTTAGTGAAGTAAAAGAGCTTCTTGAAAAACGTTTAAAAGAGTTAAAGAGCGTTTACTGTCAATTGTCTCAAATGCCAGCGTTGCCTGAGCTCATCTCGCCAAAATGGAAAAAAGATAAGACGAATCTTAATGTGGTGATGGTACAGTCAAAGTTACCTACGCAAAAAGATTTTATATCAGATTTGTATTTAAATGATCTGCAATTTCGAAGTCAACATAGAAGTCACATAGCCAGTGTTGCAAAACTTGCTGTTGAGCATATTAAGACCAGTGAAATTGAGCCTGATTTGATTATATGGCCTGAACTAGCAGTACACGAAGAAGATCTAGATGTTTTAAAACTGCTTTCTCAAAAAACACACGCTATAATTTTTGCAGGACTTGGTTTTTTACAAAATGAAAATGGTTCTCCTATTAATACAGCCATTTGGATAGTACCCCGTAAGCACAATGGTAATAATAATGAAATAATGCGCCTTCAGGGTAAATACCACATGACTGCTTTAGAGAGGGGCAAAGTTCAATCATGGCGACCATACCAACTTATGCTAGAGTTGTGTCATCCAAACTTTCCGACACAAAAAGGTTTCACACTAACTGGTGCGATTTGCTACGACGCAACAGATATCAAACTAAGTGCAGACTTAAGTGATAAATCAAACGTTTTTGTAATCGCAGCGTTAAATAAAGATGTGAATACTTTTGACAGTATGGTTGAGGCGTTACACTATCATATGTATCAACCTGTAGTTTTAGTAAATTCGGGTGAGTTTGGCGGTAGTTATGCGATGGCACCTTATAAAGAGCATCATGAAAAACTTATTGCTCATAATACAGGTAAAAATCAAGTCGCAATTAGTAGTTTTTCTTTAAATATGTTTGATTTTAGAAGGGATGGGGTAGGGAGAAGCATGAGATCAAAAAACCAGATAAAGACACAACCAGCTGGTATTACTCTTAAGTGATATAACATTCATTCAAATATAACTGTGAAAAGGTTATGGGGGTGAAAATGTTCAAGAATACATGAAATAAGCTAATAATGGATGTGTAGGTCATATGCCCTTGCTATCACGATTTAGAGATCGCTATGTTATTCATAATTTTATCAATGATGCAAAAAATATTGCTCTTGCGTTGAATACTATGTTTTTTTAATGAAAGTGTCGAGAACAAAGTAGATGCACTTGAGCTTACAAAAATGATGTGGCTAACGGTCAGATAAAAACGTATTACCCAGGTTATCTAGGAGCCTAGGATACCCTGTATGTCAACATAGACCTGAGCCACTTGATTTTGAGATAATATATAAATTTGAGGCTCTTGAGCAAAAAGTAGTAAGATATTTTTTATTTTTAAAGGGTAGTCATGGTAGGTATCGATTTGTTTTCTAAACGTCAGAAACTAGCTAGGGGAGAGATGCCTGATGTTTACCACTACGATGAGCTACCTGATAAGCTACGAGTTCAGATTCTTCACATAATTAGTGATGCTTTTGGCGTTGATGCGCTTGGAAAAAACAATGCGCAGGCTGCATATCGATTTGTTCAGGGACAACTTTGTCGTGAATTAGGGGTTTTTGAGTTAGTTGAATTTTTAGATTCTGATAAAGAGCAAATCTTTGAGTACTTCAGAAGAGAGACTTCAGTGGAGTTTGCTTTAGATGTAGTCGAATTGTGTTTTAGAGCAATCGAACTACAACTCCAGGTTCGAGATTATGGCAGAGACACTATTAGAGAAATTCAACCTCAAGATGCAATTGAACTACTTAATGCACGTTTCAAGGAGAGTGGTGTTGGATATCAATATGTGTCAGGACAAATTATTCGTATTGATTCAGAGTTTTTACATACTGAAGCGGTAAGGCCTACTCTAGCGGTTCTAGGAGATGAAAATTTCAGAGGTGCTAATGAAGAGTTTTTACGCGCTCATGAGCATTATCGTCACGGCCGCAATGAAGAGTGTATGGTTGAAGCTTTGAAAGCATTTGAAAGCACAATGAAAATTATTTGTTCTTTAAATAATTGGTCAATTAAAACACCGAGTACGGCTAGAAATCTAATTTTAGCTTGTTCAGAGAATGGTTTGTTTCCTAACTATTTAAAGGCTCAATTAACTTCAGTACGCTCTTTGTTAGAAAGTGGAGTGCCAACCTTAAGAAATAAGAACGCTGCTCATGGGCAAGGTAATGCAGTAATTAATGTTCCTGGGTCTTTAGCGAGCCTGTAGATATTTTTGTGTAAATGCCATTTTCTTTACTACTACAGGTGAGCGGTAACTCGTTCACCAAACTCTATACTAAACCGATTTAAAGCCGAGCGCCAATTCCGTATTGGCATAGTCCA
>JAAZFA010000367.1 GCA_012511995.1 Thermoproteota archaeon
CAGCCAGATCTAGACAACAAATACTAATAGCACTATATAGCCTCTTATAAGAGCAAACAACTTGGCACCCAAACTTTTTCAAACAAGGGCATTCGGGCATCAGCAAAACCCCTCTCCACTAAGCGATACCATTATACAAAGACTAGTTATATCTAATACACACAACCTTTCTTGCTTTGAATAAAAGAAAAAATTAATTGGGTGATTAGTTTTGTACCCATGCTTGCCAGTTATAACTTGAGGAACCCATCGTGTGCGACTCTCGCATTGGCATAACTGAACCCCATTGTGTATTAACGCTGTCTGTCCAGTAAGACCACGCCTGACCATTATGAAGCCAATTAACAGAAAAAACAGCACGTGATACATCGTTTGTAAATTGCCCACTCTCACTGTAAACTTCTTTTTGCAAACAAGCCTGAACATTTAAACTTGATAAATGCGCTCGTTTAACCCATCCATAGTTTATCCATACATCATAATGATAACCAGCACCATCGCTAGTACCATCCAACAGCATAACATAAGTATCTACCGCAGTCGAAGCAGTGTCCTTGTCTCCGCAAAATATCCAATTACCCTCATCAGGATCAAACGTATACCATTTACAAGTTTCACCAAGATTATGGGTAACTACAACCTCAGCCCAATTAGTTGCACTGGTTATATCACCGATTTGCAAACACAGAAAACTACGCAGAGTATTTCCTGAACTAACACTCATAGAACCACAAGACATTTCAGAACTAACACCTCTCCAAGAAGACCCCCCAGTCTGCATCCTGCCGACCCTATCAACCATAGCTATCGCCACACCCCGCTGCACCGAAAAAATTGTTGATGAGTCTGAGTCACCAGTGAATATTCGATTTGGTAATTTAGTATATTCTTCATCTTCAGAGGTCAACGCTTTTCCAATCCACGTTGCACCTGTTTCTGGATACCAACCCATATTCAACTCTTCAAGCGCAACAATGATTTCATCATCACTAAGCCCTTGCATACTAAATTCTTTAATTTTCAATGTAACAGGATCAACAAAATTTTCAGGCGGATGCCAATTATCAGGGCTTTCATTTCCAACGAATTGCCCAGATACCGGAAAGAAAATAGAAGAAAACATTAAAACGATTAACATACCAGCAATACTGCAATAAACACTCTTATTTTTTGACATTTTAGCCCTCTTACCAAACACTTTATCACTATTTTTATTTCATACAAGATATTAATGTCTATACACTAGTACAGTTTGACCTAGTTCCTAGACCACTGTTACAAGTTCTCGCCAATTTTTTACAGTCTACCTTCACGATGAATTGTTATAGTTTCATAGGCAAAGAATGCAATTGTCACTGACTGAGCGATAAGAGCTACAGGATAGGCTAGAAAGAGAATAGCAGGATAGAAAAAAAGTTCTACTAATAACACTCCAACAGAAAACTGCAGAAAAAAGAAATATCTAGGAATTAAGAACCGATTAATTTTTACACAATTCTTCAAGAGAACCTTATTAACAACATAATTACCGCTTCCCCGCTTGATTAAGTCTTCTTTTTCTAATTTAGTAAGATGAAAAAGAAGTGTTGAATGGTTAATTTTGAGAACTTTTGATAAAGCTCTAGATCCAATGGGTTTATCTAACTGAAGCATAAAACGATAAACAATAAGCGTTTTACCCGTCAAATCTTCTGCTTTGATCAATTTCTGGTCAGACAACTCTGGGGTGCTCTCTCTCATTTTAAACGTAAATGGGTGATTAAAAGATTTAAAGCTCTCGTACCTTATGAAAAGCACTCAAGTAAGGAGTTGGTTATTTAATAATTAGTAATTTGGTTACAAAGGATAGCGTTAAATATCGATATTACCTTAAAAAACTTGAAATATGTTAAGTCTAAAAGTTAGAATGGCGTTGTCTACTGTTGCAGCTATACTGTCAAGTTTATTGCTGCTTGGAATAGGCTACCTTTTTACCCCTTACATTTTAAACAAGGGAGATATTCCAATGCCTCATCCTTCAGCGGCAAATCAATTCTGTACCAGTTTTCTCTTAATAGGCTTGGTGGCACTTGTTTCATTTTGTACTGTAGTGTTAGGTGTTGCAATAAGTCGGATTAGACAGAAGAAAATAGCTATAACCATTTGAGAAACCAAAACATATAGGTAAGTTACTTAGATAACATGTTTGATTAAGAATGAATCCTCCACGGAAAAAATTCATTCTTCCAGCGATTGTAATAACTATTGTAGTTACCGTTGGCGTAATTTACTATCAATCTGTTCTTCTAGAAG
>JAAZFA010000368.1 GCA_012511995.1 Thermoproteota archaeon
ATACTAATCAAACCAGTGGAAAGCTTTTCAGCGCCATTTTCAACAACGCTCGCACTATGACGATCCGCATAATATTCTCGTAGACGACTCAAGTAGAGTGTAAAGAGCGTTAACACCCATGAGAACGCCATGAAAGCTATTCCAATTAAAGCGTTGTAGCCGCCGCCACTTTCGCTTCTACGACCTCCACCAAAAATCCCTGACAACATAAGCGAGTAACCAATGTAGTAGAAGAGTGCCGGTAAGAAAGAAACAACCATCATTACTTGTACGTCCCGATGTTTGAGATGGCCTAACTCGTGACCAATGACAGCTTCAACTTCACCGTCATCCAAGTTATTTAATAAGCCTTCAGTTACCGCAACTCGGCTACCAGTTAAAGGCGAACCATACGCGAATGCGTTTGGAATCTTTATTTGTGAGAGCATGACTTGCGGTTTTTTGATTCCACTTTTACTGCTTAACTTATTAACCATAAAATGAAGTTTCGGATTTTCCATTTCACTAACTGCTTTTACGCGATAAATAGCACCCACTAAATAAGGCGAAGCTAACCACTGGACTACGTTGAGGATAACAACAATAACTCCAATTGCATATATGCTTAAACCAAACCCTGATATAGTCAAAACGACTGCGAATGCTAGCGTCGTCAATCCAAAGATTGCTGCTAGAGTGCCAGCCATGGAAAAACGAAGCTTCCAAGTATTCATAACACTCACTGCTCATCTGTCTTATTTTGGGCACATATAACTTTTATGCGATAATAACGCTCTTTTAACCTAAACTTGTAGCAAAAAACTTAGTTCTTTCTTGAAAATATGATAAATCGTAGGCTTTCAGGCATATATAGCTCGTTTTCATAGTTACCATACATTGCTTCGATGATAAAGCCTTCATCGGCAACTAATTGCTGAAGCTGCTTATTCTGGTATAGGCGCACGGAATGCTCAAAAACAGTCGTTTTCCCATCAGTTTTGCTCTTAATTACCCAAATATCATAAAGTCTATCTCTACTTTTTGAAATCGTACGTTTTTGCTTCAGAAAAAAACTGTGATACTCCCATTGTTTTAGAGGCGTCACATCTGCATACTTGAGAACAATGGATTCATAATTAAACATGTCTAAAACAAACTCGCCGTCAGCTACAAGCACTCTGTGGATTTCAGCTAAACTCTGTTTATCTTCCTTTATTGAAGGTAAGTACCCAAAACTCGTATCCATACTAATAACCGCAAAAAATGCATCAGTTTTAAACGGAAGAAATCTCATGTCACTCCTGACAATTTCTGAGGCGCCATGCTGCTTTGCAATCCTTAATAGGCGCATTGAAATGTCGATGCCGACCATATCAAATCCTGCCTTTGACATGGGGATTGTATGACGGCAAGTACCACAGGCTACATCCAAAACACGTTTGTTAGGTGATAAATTGCGTTTTAGAAAGTTTAATTGACGCTGTGTATAGTGAGCATCAGCAATTTCAACCCAAAAATTATTCATTCTGTCGAAAACATTTTTCACAGTATATTCCACAATTTATAACATCATAAGACATATTGATTTGCTTTTATGATTAATGCTACATTTATGAAAACTTGTCCTATTGTAACTTGCAAAACCTTTTCAGTTTCGAGCCGCTTAAATATCCAACACCACATTCGCTAACTTAAACCGGAGATGTCATACGTGACTGAAAAGCAAGAATGGCAGCACCTATATATACTCCTCAAACTAGCTGAGATGGGCGCTTACAACCGTACTGCTAAACTCTCAACTGAATATCTAGCAAAAAAACTCCACATTTCTCAACAAACCGCCTCACGTTACCTCATTGAACTCGAACAAAAAAATTTTATTCACCGCAAAGTAACCCCTAGCGGTGGACTCATCCAAATCGAAGAAAAAGGATCGAAAGAACTTCAAAAATTATATTCAAACCTAAAAATTCTAATGGAAAAAACTTATCCCCCCTCAGTAACTTTGGAAGGAACAGTTTTCACAGGTTTCGGTGAAGGCGCCTACTATATTTCAAAAGACCCATACCGAAAACAAATTCGAGAAAAATTAGGTTTTGAACCGTACCCAGGGACTCTAAATATTAAACTATCCTCTGATTACGACATTAAAACCAGAAAAGACCTTGAAGCTTACCCCGCTATAGAAATTATGGGCTTCCAAAACGAAAACAGAAGCTTTGGCTTAGTCAAATGTTATCCCGCAATAATCAGCGGACAAATCAAAGGAGCTTTAGTAACCGCATTACGGAGTCACTATGACGCTTCTGTACTCGAAATAATCGCTCCAGTCTGTCTAAGAAAACGTCTGTCTCTAAAAGACGGTAACAAAGTAAAAGTAGAAATTTCTACCCAACACTAAAACAGTGTTGTTCTATACTTAAACTCGGTATTGTGCTGTTCATGAGGCTTACGCCGTGACGCGATTATATATCCAAGGAATAACCCCACCAATAAACCACCAAGATGTGCCAGTAGATTTGTATTTTCCCCTATGTTAATGAAGAAG
>JAAZFA010000369.1 GCA_012511995.1 Thermoproteota archaeon
CCATTTTTTTTGTTACTAATTGTAATCACATAAAATTATTAGCTCAAGAAGGGCTGTTTTATCAGTGATTCTTTTGGGTAATCCAGTCCAAGATAATGAAGAAAATGCAAACCTCTGTTTATGTCCAACTTGCCCCACGTACAAGAAATCGCAATTGAGCAATACTTTATTCTGTGCACATGGTAAAGCTGAACAAAATGTTCAACAGAACGGTTGTCTCTGTCCGAACTGTCCAGTATGGCAAAAGTATTCTCTTGATAAGATGTATTACTGTATAAAGGGCAAGTCTGTCGACATAGAGTCATAACTTTGTGCTTTTTCTGTTGCTTCTTGTAAACAATAACTTAGTTTAAAGCAGGTTGCATACCAATCATGAATAGTATACTGCATGCGATTTGTATTGTAATTCGGGTTATCTTCAAGTGCATACTCAACTCAGCTATGTATGTATAATCTTAAACAATAATGAGGGAACCTACAATGGCTGTCTATCTTGTAAGAACATATGTAGTTAAACCAGGCAAGCTCAAGGAGCATAATGAATGGGGTAAGAAATTAGTTGTATTGATGAAGAAGCAACCTAAACATTTTGCTTGCGTAAAATCTGCGATTTTTTAGCCACAAATATGGTGGCTCGATGGGAGGTTTTACTGTGATGTGGAAATTTGGTAGCTTAGAAAAAACTCATCGATGGGAAACTAGATTTACAACAATAAAGGAAGCTGCAGTTTTGCGTTCAGAGTTTTTAATTTTGATCGTACCTGAGTCATACTCGCAAGTTATTTGGGAATCAGTTCGTTGTATAAACAGACAAACCTAGAAAGGTTCTTTACTCTTTTTGATGCACAACCTAACGGAGAATACTTTCATGCCCTTAGCATTCATTATCGGGACCGCTGGAAGCGGTAAATCACATTTCACAGCTGCCTTTGCAGATTGGCTAAAAATGAGTAAACAAGACGTTGCCATAGTTAACCTTGACCCGGGAGCGCTTAAGCTACCCTACCAACCAGACGTTGACGTCCGTAACTATGTTGATGTTGGTAACTTGATGGAAAAATATGGTCTTGGTCCAAATGGTGCACTTATTATGGCTGCAGATTTGATTGCAGATGAAATCGAGAATCTGACCCGAGATATAGATGAAGCACATGCAGATATTGTCCTTGTTGACACCCCTGGTCAAATGGAGCTCTTTGCCTTTCGTGCTTCAGGACCGTATATCGTTGACGAATTAACCAAAGAACCAAAAGCGCTCATTTATCTTTTCGATGCTGTTTTCTCTGTGAATCCATTTAACTATGTTTCAAACATGTTTCTATCGGCGGCTATTTTCAACCGCTTTTTTCAATCTCAGCTTCATATTCTCTCAAAGACCGATTTGATCCCTAAAACTGATGTTCAAGCTATCACGTCATGGTCGGCTAATCCCATGGCACTTGAAGATGCTTTGGAATGCAAACTTGAAGATAGCAAACGTATCTTTAGTCGTAACATGATGCAAGCAATTAATAAACTTGGCATGAAATTCCTATTGATGCCAGTGTCTTCTAAAACCAATGAGGGTATGGTAAATGTCAATACTATGCTTGAGCGTATTCTCAACTATGGCGAGAAATACACTACTTAAGTGCTGATGAGTGACCAGCTAGCTGCAAAAGCACCACGTTTAGCTTTCAAAGCAGATTCGGCTCCAGCTATAACAATAGCATCGTTTTCTTGGGGTTGCATCTGGTCCAGTATTTGTTTTACAGCTTCGGGATATAATTTTTCTATATTATTGCTAACTCCTTCGATGCAAAGGTGGCCTTTGCGGTAAACAATTACCAGCGACTTCCGTGCACCAGCAATTATCGCTGCATCACGTTGATCAATCCCTGAACCAACTTTTTCTCCGCGGTTTTTTACTAAAAATGCATGGTTAAATTCGGATGGACTCAACTCTGACTTTGCTAAATCCAGTTCTTTAGGAAAAATTTTATCAAACTGTTTCCAGATGTGCTTTCCCTTTTGTGTGAGGTTGCATCCCGATTTTGAAGTTTCAATCAAATCAGCCTCCCGTAATCTATTTATTATCGTTCGGATAGCACCATCACCAACGTTAAGCTGCCCTGCAAGCCTATTACGGCCAATAGGCTTTTGTGCCATAAGTTGCAACGCATAGAACACATGAAAAATTGTAAAAGAAGTAGACGGTCCTGGGGCTTTCTTGCCTGAAATCTGTTGCATAAACTTTTTTAGCGACGTTGCCATGGTTCCACTCTTACAGATACATAGCGTGAGCTAGATACTTATAACTTGTCACCTTGTGCGTTTTCTTTGCAGGACACGATTGACACTTTGACGAGTACGCATGCTTCAAATTCACTGGCGAGGTTGGTTTTGGTGTTTGTTAC
>JAAZFA010000370.1 GCA_012511995.1 Thermoproteota archaeon
GACAAAACTGGCACTTTAACAACGAATCAGATGACAGTTCAGAAGGTTTTGAGCAACAATAGGTCAATTGATGTTACTGGCGCAGGGTTTAATCCCAAAGGAGATTTTATAGAAAATGGACACAAGATAAATGTCCAAGAGGATGAAGCGTTATCCGCCTTACTTGAGGCTGCAACGTTATGTAACGATGCGCGAATAAGAAAGCATGAAACAGATAAGGGTATTCAATGGGAAGTTTTTGGTGACCCAACTGAAGGCGCATTGATTGTTGCAGCCGAAAAGGCGCATCTTCATAGAGATAAACTTGAAGAAGAGTATCCACGGATCGATGAAATACCCTTTGATCCTAAAGAACGCTACATGGCCACCTTCCATAAAACAAAAGAAGGCAAACTCAAAGTTTACGTTAAAGGTGCACCTGAAAATATAATAGATTTAGCCTCAAAAATGCAAGAGAGTAAGGTAAAGAAGCTTACGCTCCAAGAAAAAGAAAGAATTCTGCAAATTAATTCTGAAATGGCAAGCAAAGCGTTAAGGGTTTTGGCTCTAGCTTATCAAGTTATAGAGCAAAAAGACCATGATGCCTTTAAAGAAAAATTGCAGAATAAACAATGTGAATTAATTTTTGTTGGTCTAGTTGGGATGATTGACCCGCCTAGGCCAGAAGCAAAGAATGCGGTGCGACTTTGTAAAAGAGCAGGTATAAAAGTTGTAATGGTAACAGGAGACCATAAACTAACGGCGGAAGCTATAGCCAAAGATATTGGCATTCTCAAGAAGGATTCTAAGGTTATCTCAGGCAGCGAGTTAGATAATATGAATGATGAAGAACTTGACGCTGTTATAGAAGAAACCGCTGTGTTTGCCCGTGTGTCGCCAGCACATAAGCACAGAGTTGTGGAAAGTCTGAGACGTAGAGGTCACGTAGTAGCTATGACTGGTGATGGTGTTAATGATGCACCTGCTTTAAGAGCTGCAGAAGTAGGCATTGCCATGGGAATCACGGGCACAGATGTGACTAAAGAAACTGCTGATATGGTCTTAACGGATGATAATTTCGCAAGTATCGTGCATGCAGTTGAAGAGGGTCGAGCTGTTTTTGACAACATCCGAAAAGTGGCAAAATACTTAATTTCCACTAACACCGGTGAAATTCTTACGTTGCTGGGGGCATTAATTTTTCTCCCAGGAGGCCCTATGATTTTTACTGCAGTTCAAATATTATGGGTTAACCTTGTAACTGACGGTCTATTAGATAAATTCATAGCTATGGAACCAAAAGAAGCAAAAATCATGGATAAACCACCTAGAAAACCAAAAGAAAACATTATCAACCGAGACGTAATGATCAATACCATTTATGTTGCACTCTTTATGGCTATTGGAACGATAAGCGTTTTCACATACGCTGGAGGTGAGGGAGTAAGGGCTCAAACGTTAGCTTTCTGCACAATCGCTATGTTCCAAGTTTTTAACGCCCTAAACTGTAGGTCACCAGAGGAATCATTATTCAAGAGAGGACTCTTTAGTAACAAGTACCTCTTAATCGGCCTCACTGCTTCAATCTCTCTGCAGATATTATCAACATTCCCACCCTTACAAGTTGCCTTGGGCACTACTGCACTCTCATTTGCAGATTGGCTAATTGTGGTTACGGTATCAAGCTCGGTATTTGTAACAGAAGAAATAAGGAAATTCCTAGCAAAAAGATTGAAAAGAAGACAAGAAAACAGCCAATTAACAAACTCTTCATTTATTTAAAAAACAATCAACAAAAGGGCAACATGAAGGAGATAAAAAAACAAGAACCTTCCAAAGCAGATTAAGTATAGTAGCGGAAGTGGCGCGGGATGTGGGATTTGAACCCACGTGGCCTTTCGACCACAGACTTAGCAGGC
>JAAZFA010000371.1 GCA_012511995.1 Thermoproteota archaeon
GTTGATGTGCACAATATTTTGAAGTTTATGGCTATCTACTGGGAAGGTCTGTTTTATCATTATGACTATACGAGTGGTTCCAAGGGTCAAATAATGATTTGGAACGTTTCATTCGTAAGTTAAAGGTTGCTTATCGGGAAACTATTGGACGTGCTAGTTGCCAAGGTTATATTATATGGTATGGCGTTTATGTGGTGCTGTTTGATGATTCTTTGGGGAGAATGAGGTGCTGTTTAGGTTGTGGTTTGTTGGGCATGGTGCTTTTTGTCGATATTTAAGGAAAAATAGGCGTTTTAGATGTGGGCTGAGTTTTAAACGCAGTTTGTCAAGGAACTTCAATGTTTGTATCCGTGCTTTAGAGTTTGAGTGTGCTAAAATGTCTGTTTGACTTGCAAGTGAGAATTTGTAAAAGTATGTTTTTGTAGGTGTATTATTCGATGAGTTTTGTTCTGGTTTTTGTGAGGTTGAATTGTTAAACGGAGGTTGATTTGCTGATTTTCTTGGTTGTAAGTTGTTGTAAGGTCTTTTTTATTGAGGTTAGCCAAGGGCTAGTAGGTTATGGACTATGGTTTTTAAGTTAGACCCAAAAGGCTTTTTTATCTGTAAGTCGTTGAGCGGGTAAGACTTTCCATGATATTAGCTTTCTACTGGCACTTCAGGTTTGTCGTCGGTGCCGTCACCTCGAAACCTGAAAGCCGGTCATTTCTCTACGCTAGGAGGTATAATTGATGCTACAGGCCTTGTTTCCCTATAGCGTAGCTTTATTCTTTGTAGGCAGTATCCTGCCTTTATTAGCCGACAAGCCAAACGAGAGTAAACTTTTGAGGCAGGCAGCCCTAGCCTGTACTGCGGTGGCGAGCCTACTTATCTTAGCGCTGTCTATTGAAACCATCTTCTCGTCCCAAATCTATAATCTATTAATCTACCAAATAACACCACAATTCCAGTTTAGCTTTCAAATTGATAAGTTAGCCGCATACTTTTTGGGGCTGGTTACCGTCGTTTCTATAGCGGTTTCGATTTACTCATTTCAATATATCGAACACTATTCAGATGAGCGCAGGAAAAACCTTACTGTGTCATTGATGGGCTGTTTTATCTTATCCATGATCCTTGTAATCGCTTCGTTTAGCATGTTCTCTTTCTTGTTCTTCTGGGAATTAATGGCGTTGTTTTCTTTTCTTTTGGTAATGGTTGATCATGAAAAGAAAGAAACTCGGAAGGCAGGCATGTTTTACTTTGTCATGACACACCTTAGCACCTTATTTTTGCTTTTCGCATTCCTATTCATCTATGTCCAAACGGGTACTCTCAATATACTTGCCGTTCGTGCTGACCCACTAATAACCTCTATTGCCTTCGTTTTTTTATTCTTGGGTTTTGGCATAAAGGCTGGAATAATTCCTTTTCACAAATGGCTCCCGTACGCACACTCTACAAGTCGATCAAACATTTCTGCGCTCATGTCAGGTGTCATGATCAAAGTAGCAATCTACGGTTTAGTACGTTATATCTTACTCCTCCCACTCCAGACATGGTGGGGTATGCTAATTCTATCCATGGGAACCGTTACAGCGGTTTTGGGGGTTATTTATGCACTGAAAGAACATGACATCAAGCGATTGCTCGCCTATCACAGCATCGAAAACATCGGCATCATACTGATCGGCGTTGGTTTGTACATAATCTTCACTTTATCTGGCTTGCAAGCCGTTGCTTTTCTTGCGCTCGCAGGAGCGCTTTTTCATACATTAAATCATGCGATCTTTAAAAGCCTCTTATTCATGGCCTCAGGCTCCTTAGTAAATGCAACCGGAACAAGAAACATTGAGGAAATGGGTGGGTTAATAAAGCGTATGCCAAAAACAGCACTGCTTTTTCTGATCGGCGCAGTATCCATTTCTGCATTACCGCCCTTCAACGGGTTCGTAAGCGAACTCATGATTTTTCAAGCTTTCATGCAATCCTTCGCCCTTGCCAATCCCTTCCTTGAACTCCTCTTGATTATCGCTTTAGCAATTTTTGCATTGGTAAGCGCACTTGCAGCTGCATGCTTCGTGAAAGCGTTCGGCATAACCTTCTTAGCTCTTCCACGTTCGCATGAAGCAAAAGAGGCTAAAGAACCCCCTAAACTAATGTTACTTGGACCGGCTGTCCTTGCCCTCATGTGCGCTTTACTAGGTGTCTTCTCGACCCAAATTTTCAGTTTATTCGGTTATACTTTACCTTTACCTAACATGCTGTTTATCGGGGTCGTTTTGGCTGGCTTCTATGCATTTGCTTTCTTGGCTATGCGTGAAGTTGCTAACCGAAAAGAGCGTATTGCTGAAACATGGGGCTGTGGTATATTATCTCAGAACGCAAAGATGGCGTATACTGCTTCAGGCTTTTCGGAACCCATCGTTACCATCCTAAAAGGCATTTTCCGCACGCAAAAGAAATGTGAACATACCTTCCATGATCCAAAGAACGCCGTTTTCAAAGAGGGAAA
>JAAZFA010000372.1 GCA_012511995.1 Thermoproteota archaeon
AACTTTTCTAGTAACAATGCATTGGAGAAACCTATTGAAGCAAAACCTACACCAACAACCAAACCAGTTAACTCAACTGTTACTATACCCAAAGTTGAGATTAAACAAGATGCCAGTCCTGCCGTGGCAAAGTCTCTGCAACTACCAGCCGGGCGCTATGCTGCTAAAATGGAGAACGAATTCAGTCCCGACCAACGTAAACTACTAAATTTCACGGTTAAAGAAGACAGTATGGTAGTAAAACCGGTGACGTTCCTAAAAACTGAATGGGACGATATCAACGAGGTAGTCCGTAGTCTGGGCGGTCGATGGGTTAAAGGTGACATCATAAGCTACTGGGAGATACCTTTACAGTAACAAGTTAGGGAAAATTCTTTAAACAAGAACTGCTATTCAAATTATGAGTGTTATAAATGGAAAATGACAAACCATTAACTAGAGAAGCATTAATTTCAATGGAAGTTGTCGATGCCCGTGGACGATTGCTTGGCAAAGTTAAGGATGTTGCATTTGCTATCGGCCGGAACGGCATTTCTTTGACTGTTGAGAACGACACTGGCGAAACAAAGAATATCGCTTGGGAAGAGGTACAAGCTGCTTCTGACTTTATCATATTGAAACCCGTTGCTCAAACTACCTACCAACCACAGAGCACCTATCAACAACCAATGCAACAGCAACCTACGCAACAAACGACTTCACAGCCGCTTTGTCAAACATGCGGTAAACCCTTAACTTGGATTCCGCAATATCAACGTTGGTATTGCTATAATGACAAGAAATACGCTTAGTAACATTTTTTTATTTTTATCAATTATAAAATGTTAAGAAAATCAGGTACTATGTTTCCAACGGTTTTTCAAGAATTGTTACAGTGCCATTCTTCCCCAGTCTCAATTGGCGTTCGCCCTTGAACATGGCAACATGCGAGTTTTTTACCTCGATTGAATCACCAACTTGGACCATGTTAACTTGTTGGTCCCAGAGGCAAAGCAGGATTGTGCCAGTTTCATCTTCAAGTACTGCATTAGAAACCACTGCGTTATCACGAAACTGTGTATGAACTTTCGATGGTTCAGAAACTTCTTTAACATGTGCTGTTAAGTTAATTTTTTTCATACCAACACGTAGATCATCTATTTTTAAGTGGGTTGGCGCTGGATTTTGTTTAGCGATTTCTTTACGTACTCTACCGGTGTCCATCGAACTGTCGAAAGATACATCAGTTCTTCCTAGTGTTTCGTCTGGAACGCGGAATTGAGCGATTACCTTGTCTTCTTTTGTTATCAAAAATATTGATTGATCAGATACGTTGCCACGGTATTCTACTGACAGGTCTTCAACTGACTTTTTGCCTTCTCCTTTGGCTGTTACTAAGGCTTCGAATAACTCAGTTGGATAAATATCATGTTGCGCTGAAATAAACGCTAGCTGGTCTTCAAAGGTTGGCTTTTTCGGTTTCATCTTTTATTATCTCCTCCATTTTTATTTATCGAATTATCTTGAAAAAAGCAAACATGCGTAGAATTTACTTTTTCTTGATTAAATTCTGCAGTTACTATTTATTATGCTTCCTATATAGGTGTAACTGTGCTAAAACATTTTTTTCAGGCATATAAGCCGCGTTTTGCATAAGCTGTCAGTATATGTGTCAGTCGCTCCAAAAAGGTCAAAAAACCTCATATACATAGTAATTCTATAGTCTTACTACAACTGTTTTTGGTAAAACAATAAATGATCAAGAAACACAAAGAAAACAACCAATTAACCAAAGTTAACCTCAAGAACCTAGATAAATGCTTCTATCCAGACGCTAAAGTAACTAAAGGTCAAATCGTAGAATACTACATTAAAATGACCCCAAAAATATTGCCTGTTATCGCCAACCGCCCGCTTGTTCTTACGCGTTATCCAAATGGTATAAAAGACGCGGAATCTGAGAAAACAAGCTTTTTTGAAAAGAATGCACCTGTAGGTACACCTGACTGGGTTAAGCGGTACCCAATCTATTCGCCCTCTTCTAAACGTGACATAAACTATATTATTTGTAATGATATTGACACTTTGATTTGGCTGGCTAATCAAGCTGCTCTTGAAATTCATATGCCGTTTGCTACAACTGATGATATTGATCGTCCAGACCTGCTCTTTTTTGATGTTGACCCTGAACCTCCAGCAACGTTAAGCGATGCTGCAGAGGTTGCGTTACAGTTAAGGGATAAACTGCGTAAGATGAGTTTGACCCCGTTTGTGAAAACTTCGGGTAAAAAAGGGTTACATGTGGTAGTTCCAGTTGTACCCAATTATTCCTTTAAAGTTATCCGAGGGTTTGTACACAAAGTAGGAATATCTTTGGCTAAAGAGAATAACATTGTAGTTTCTGAGTTTAAAGATACAAAAAAACCTGGAAAAGTTTTTGCTGATTACCTTCAAAATTCACCTATGCGAACAATGGTTATTCCCTACAGCCTGCGTCCCACTAAGGAGGCGACTGTTTCAACTCCTTTGGAGTGGAGTGAAGTTAAGAAAGGATTAAACCCGTCGGATTACACACTTTTTAGTGTCCCTAAACGGCAGGTCAATCCGTGGAAGGATATTTTTGAACGAAGGTTTCACTTGGAGATATAATTTATGGAACAAAAAAACCAACAGGCAAGTATGGAGCAGTCACAAACAGAAAAAACAAGTGCACCCGCACCTAGGCGCTCAATTTGGTCTGGGTCTATTACAATCGGTTTAGTAAACGTCCCTGTGAAACTGTATTCAATGATTTATAACAAGGGTGTTACCTTTCATTTTTTACATAAACCTGATGGTCAACCCGTAAAATACGTAAAGATGTGTACAAAAGAGAATAAAATTATTCCTTGGAATGAGGTGGTGCGGGGTTATGAAGTTTCCAAAAATGAATACATTACTTTTGAGAAAAAAGAGCTTGATGCTATTAAACCGGAATCGGATAAACGTTTTCGTATAAGTAAATTCGTTGATTATTTTTCAGTTGACCCTGTTTACTTCGACCGTACATATGCATTGTTGCCAGATAAGAGCAAAGAGGCTTATGGTTTGATGCTTAGGGCTTTGGAGCGAACTAACAAGGCAGGTGCAGGACGCATAACATTGCGCACCAAAGAGTATCCTGCACTATTACACACGTATAAGGGAGCGTTGGTGCTTACGACTTTACGGTATGCTTATGATGTGGTTGATCCTCGTGATTTTGAGCTAATAGGTCAACTTGAGGATCCTCAAAAAGCAGAATTAGACCTGGCTGTAAAAATCATCTCGGACCTTTCAGGTGACTTTGACATAACTGAATTCAAAGACAGCTACATGGAGAGGGTACAAGAACTGGTTAATCAAAAAGTTAAGGGTGAAACAATCACGGTTGAAAAGCAGCCTGAAGTTGAAGCAAAGGGTTTGATGGTTGCTCTACGTGAGACGCTTAAGCAGTTGGAACAACAGAAATGACGCGTTATCATTACTATAAACCTATGTTGGCATTAACAGCCAACGATGCATTCACTGAAGAAAGTTGGATTTTTGAGATTAAATGGGATGGCTTTAGAGCCTTAGCTTATTTGGAAGAACAGTTTAGTTTACGAAGTCGTAACGGCAAGGAACTCAAACAGAATTTCCCTGAGTTACAGCAGATTGTCGGGTTAGGAAAAAACATTGTAGTAGACGGCGAAATCGTAATCATGCAAGAGGGTATTCCTGACTTTCAAGCGTTACTCAAACGTAGACAAGCAGTTTACATGAGTGAAATCAAGCGGCAATCCCAACGTACTCCAGCTATGTACATTGTTTTTGACATTCTTGAAAAAGACAGCAAATCAATTGTTGATGTGCCCTTAATTGAGCGAAAAGCAATCCTTAAAGATTCCCTAAGGGAAGGCGCTAACGTCCTTCTCTGCGAGTACATTGAGGGAAAGGGAGAGGCTTACTTTAAGTTAGTATTAGAAAAGGGTTTAGAAGGTGTGGTGGCTAAGAAAAAAGACAGCTGCTACGAGGAAGGATTGCGAACTGGGAGTTGGTTAAAGATTAAGAAACTAAAAACTTGCGACTGCGTTATCCTTGGTTATACTCAAGGTACAAATGTACGGTCTGAAACTTTCGGTGCATTGTTGTTGGGGCTCTATGGTGAAAATCAAACACCCATATATGTTGGTAAAGTCGGAACCGGTTTCACTAAGCAGATGCTTCGCGCATTATCAGAAAGGTTTGAAAAATTAGTTACAGACCAAGAGTTTTTCAAGCTAGAGAGCGGCGGCTCTGTTACTTGGCTTCTACCTAAACTTGTTTGCGAAGTAGCCTATCAAGTAGTGACGAAGGATGGTCGATTGAGAATGGCAAAGTTTAAGCGGCTAAGAGACGACAAAAACCCTGAGCAGTGTACGCTCGATCAACTTACTCAGGTTCAACCCAAAACTAAGACATCTATTGAGAAGACTAAAAATTCACGTGTATTTGATGGAGTAGCTGATGAGAACCTTGCTGAGTATGTTTCTAAGCGTAATTTTTATGCGACTCCTGAACCTGCTGGTGGGGTTGAACGAAAAGAACCCTTGATTTTTGTGGTGCAAGAACATCAGTCTAGACGGCTTCACTGGGATTTTAGGCTCGAAAAGGATGGTGTTCTTAAAAGTTGGGCAGTACCCAAAGGAGTCCCAGAGGAACCGAAAGTTCGTCATTTAGCTGTTGAAACAGAAGACCATCCTTATGAATATGCTATTTTTGAGGGGGCAATTCCAAAGGGGCAGTATGGTGCTGGTACAGTAAAAATCTGGGATAAAGGTCATTATACTTTGAAGGTTTGGGAACAGGACAAAATTGAAGTTATTTTGAATGGTTCTCGGTTACGTGGAAATTATGTTTTGGTTAGATTGAAAAAGTCTGAGGACCCAAAAAACTGGTTGTTGCTAAAGGGAAAGAAAAACTAGGTTAAGGCGCTTATTAACATGGTTTTTCATAAACAGATTTTAACCTCAAAGCCCTCGTATAGCCGATAATTATGTTCTTTAAACAAATCCAGCAGCATGGCGACAACTTTTCCTACCTTATAGCTGACCAAAACACCTACGAAGCCGCAGTTGTTGATTCAAGCTATAATTCTCAAGAAATCATCAAGGCATTAAAAGCTCAAAACTTACGTTTAAAATATATAATCAATACGCATGGTCACTCTGATCATACAACGGGCAACACAGAACTCAAATTAGCTTTCAAAGATGCAAAAGTTGTTGCCCATAGGCAATCAAGAACACAAAGAGATGTTGTGGTTGATGAAGGTGATCAACTACTGATTGGAAAAATACGAGTTAAAATTCTCTATACCCCCGGTCATACACCTGATGGTATCTGCTTACTGGTTGATAACCAGAAACTGTTAACTGGCGATACTCTTTTTGTTGGTGAATGTGGCCGCGTTGATTTGCCAGGTGGTAATTCGAAGCAACTCTACGAAAGTTTGTTTGGTAAACTTTTGAAACTGGATGATTGCATTGAGGTGTATCCGGGTCATGACTATGGAGTAAAGTCTTTTTCGACAATAGGGTATGAACGGCAAAACAATTATGTATTAAAGCCGCGGACTATAGCGGAATTTGTTGCCTTTATGAGTCAGCCCTAAACATGTTTTTTCTTTTTCGAGGGTAAAATACTAGAATTGCAAACAACATGGTGGCAACTATTAGCGGGGCTAGCAATGATTGGTGACGCTAAGACTTTAAATACCATTATAAAAAATTGAGTGATTGGGTTGTCAATAAGGGTTTGAGGGGAGACGTGTTTTGTGGGGAAACAGGTAGTTCTTGGTAGTTTATGTGTGTTAGTAGTGCTACTGAATCTTTTGTTAGCCATATTGTCTAACGGGACTGAAACGGCTATTTGGCAAAGTGTATAGATTGAATACATTAAATCAGTGTAGTTGCTGTGGCTTAAGCCCAAACTGTGGCCTAATTCGTGTAATGCAATGTTTTGCATGTCAATTCCTATTAAACAGATGCCGTAGTTTGTTTGTACAGCTAAAATGATTGGACAAATCACGATTAATCCGTTTCCGTTTGTGTAAGTTATGGCTAATCCTACTTCGTCTGAGCTTTCACTGAGTGTCTCGGTCCAGTTTATGCATAAGTCATAACCTTCTATCCATTGATTTGATAATTTCCATTGAGATTCTATTTCAGAGAGGTATGAATATTCAGTGTAGTTAGTTGCAAAAATCGTTAGAGCTTCATTCCATTGTCCAAATGCTCGTACAGCGCTGTTAACATAGTTGTTGCTTCACCATGATTCGTTTTCTGCGGTGATGATGAGTGTCGATAGTTTAGGGCGGTTCCATGCAAAGCCTTGCAGTTCCATTGAGTACTCTTCTTGTGCTTGCGCGTAAGGAAAATTGTCGACTAACATAGTTTATAAATAGAGTGACTGTTAAAACTCATGTGAGAAGACGTTGCATAAAAAACATAGTGTATGAATTGTTTTTTGCTTCTCGAGTTTGCTTACGAGTAAACCTCCCCTTGTTACTCTGTCTGTGTGATTTAGAGGAATCGAGTTTATGTTAGGACCAAGTAGTAACCGGCTTGGTAGAGTATTTATTTACCTACCTGTTCTAATTGTTGGGTTTAATTAGGCAAGCAAGTATAAAAAACAAAACTTAATGAACTTAAATCGGTATAGTGAAGAATGCAATGAAAATAGACGTTATCTCTCCTTTAAGTATGCATATTGGAAGAATGGAGCCTACCTGTTTTATTTGCTTGTCAGAGATAATTTATCCTTCGACAAAACGCAACCTTGGAATGTTTGAGCAGGATATTCATGATTATTACTGACATTATCTCAATCATTCTTCTTGCTGTTTTACTTTTCTGGACTGTCTACAATGGCTCAATTATCTATGTAGGAGTCCGTCACAAACGTCGTGAAGAAGC
>JAAZFA010000373.1 GCA_012511995.1 Thermoproteota archaeon
CGCAATTTCTATTAATTGTTAAAACCAGTCAAAATAGGCTGATTTTTAACAGAAAAACACAATTCTTAGCGTAGACTGCTCAGATGGAGATTCATCAGCATATTACCTCAAGATATTGCCAATGTCGAATCGAACTCATTTCGTTAGAATGCAAACCACCCTTTGGCAAACAGTTTACTCAACCACAAGACACTATCAAGAAAAACCCATTTATCCCGAACCTTAAACAGACTACAATTACCTCCACCCGACTCAGTACACACCCAAACCAACACCAAACACAAAAACCCACGAAGCAAAAAAACTACAGACCAAACAAAAAACACAAAATAAACACCAAATACCCCCTCAAACAACCTCTCCACAAGACAACCTACTAACACTTTTAAGCTACTACAAACTCTACACAACACAACACAATTTCAACGCTAACTAGAGTCCCCTTTGAACTAGACCAGAGTAGCGTGCTCAAAGATGCCCATAAACTCAGAGCCCCTCGTAAAAAAATTCTGGCTCTACCTCAAAAACTGCATTAGAAAGCCAAGTGGCTTTAAAGCGTAGAAGAAATTGAAGCGATGTTTTCTGGGTTTAGGGCTTTTGCCGATGCTGCCGAGCAGGAGATTTCAAGACCTAACGCCAGGCAGAGGCGCAAGACGCACTACAGTGGAAAACGCAAGAGGTACATTTGTTAACTCTGGGGGTTTGATAGTTTGTAAGTTGTGTTATGTGTTAAGGGTGTAGTTGTGGTTATGTTTTTTGTGTGTAGTTGTTTCTGGTTGTTATGTATGGTTTGGTTGGGTTTTTGTTTGGGTTGTTTTGGTGTAGTAGGTGTTTTTTCTTATTTTTAGTTGTGTGTTGTTGATTAAGAAGTATTTTGGGTGGGGTAAGGTTGGTGTGGGGTTGTTGGGTGTGTGGGGAGTTTAATAAGATGTTTGTTTGTGGGTGTGTGGTGGTTGGGCATTCGTATAGTTGGGTGATAAAGTTTTTGGTTTGGGGTAGGGGTTTAGGGGTTGTTTGGGGTGTTATGGTGTTATGGTTGATGTTGTGTTTGGGTTGGTAAACTTTTGAATATTGGGTTTTTTGTTTTTTTTGAAGTTTCAAGGGAAGTGGAAAGCAATTGCAAACCTGCAACGCGGAATAGCGCCTAAGGTCTATTATTTTTTTGAACTAGACCTCTCAATTTTATAAAATGAAAATGCTTTCACTTAATTTATATAATATTCTATTCCCTCAATAATAAATCAAATCAGAAAAATACGGATGCTGATCTTATGATAGACACAGAAAATCTCACTCGAAAATTCGATAACCTCATAGCAGTAGAAAACTTGAATCTTCACATAGAAAAAGGCGAAGTTTTTGGTTTTCTCGGACCAAACGGTGCAGGCAAAACAACAACCATCCGTATGCTCGCATGCCTAATCGCACCCACAAAGGGCAGCGCCATGGTCGCAGGATATAACATTATAAAAGATCCCCTCAAAGTACGGCAATCAGCAGGTATACTAACTGAAAATCCTAGCCTATATGAACGCCTAACTGCTTACGAAAACATGGATTTTTTTGCTCAAGCTTACGGGATCAACTCTATCACAGTAAGGCAAAGTAGGATTCAGGAGTTGCTCGAGTTTTTTCATCTCTGGGAACGTAGAAATGACAGAGTTGGCGGGTTTAGCAAGGGTATGAAACAGAAACTAGCCATCGTTCGCGCAATTGTACATAAACCGCCCGTGTTATTTCTAGATGAACCAACTGCCGGTTTAGATCCGGAATCTGCTAAAGAAATTAGAGACATGATTACGAAACTTAGTCAACATGAAAAATCTACAATTTTGTTGAGCACCCACCACTTAGAAGACGCTGAAAAGTTATGTCGACGAGTATTGATTATGGATAAAGGTCGATGCCTTTTAGTTGGCACGCCGGACGAATTAAGAAAGAAAATAAGCACTACACCAGCTATCGAAGTAGTCTTAACTAAGGTGACTCCTGAAATCTTGGCAGCTATTGAAACAAATAAAAAAGCCTTAGAAATAAATCAGCAGGGAACTAGACTTCTAATTAACGTTGAGGACACGCATGTAGCTACTCCTGAAATTGTGCGAGCAATTGTTGAGAAAAAAGGACAAATTCTCTCTGTTAATGCTGTGCGTCCTTCACTAGAAGATGCTTATCTCAAATTAGTCAAGGGAGAAGAAATTTCGTGAATATGGATAATGCCTGGTTGGTTTTTAAGAAAGATTGGTTAGAAATCAAACGTAATTGGCAAGTACTTCTTCCAATAATTATTTTACCACTCATATTTTCAATCGTATTCCCCGTAATTATCATGGTAAGTGCAAATGCTCCTATGCAAGAAACGGGAACGCAGGATTTCCAATCATTAATACTCAATCTTCCCTCAGATGTCCAAACACAAATCGCACAGATGACCCCCAGCCAAATAGGCGTTTACATTATGGTATTATATTTCTTTGCCCCATTCTTCCTCATTATCCCTATTATGGCGTCAAGTGTTCTTGGTTCAGACAGTTTTGCTGGTGAACGAGAACGTAAAACCATCGAAGCTCTTTTAGCAACACCACTCTCGGATAGCGAACTATTTATCGGTAAAATTTTAGTCAGTTTCATTCCATCCATGATAATTACAGTTGTATCCTTCTCAATTTTTGCAGCGGTAGTAGACATTATTACATTTGGAATGTTTAATGGTATGCTATTGCTTCCAAACGTTAGCTATCTTGTGATGGTTTTTGGTGTTGCTCCAGTTATAACTCTTTGCAGTATCGGCTTAACGGTGATAATTTCCTCAAAAGTGAAAGGCTTCAAAGAAGCTCAGCAAATAAGTGTTGTCTTGTTACTGCCAGTTCTGGGTTTAGTATTTGCTCAAATTTCAGGGCTCTTAATTCTGGGGCCATTAGTGTTAGTTGGATTGATAAGCATATTTGCTGTTGCTGATATTATCATTTTTTATGCTGGCATCAAGATTTTTCAACGCGAAGAAATTCTATCGAAACAATAGAGAGGGCGTTTTCCTGCACCTCGCCATCTATTCTTCACAAAAACTTGTTAAAATTAAAAAAAGAGAGAAAATCGCTTTAAATAATTGCAAATATTAGTTTTTAGACTTAAAGAATAAAACAAATCTGTTGGATTAGACTTTTAAGGCTAAAATATATTGGAAAAACGATAAAAGCACATTATTTCTTCTTTTTTTATAGATCACCATATAACTTCGTTCAGAAATGCCTTTATGGGTCGTAGCTGTACTTTAAGGCTCCAAGGTTGCAGCAAATGGCGAAACTAATCAATGATAACAACATTTCTAGCAATTCTCCAGCTGCTGCGATAAAGCCTCCTTTAACTAGTGAAGAACTTGTTACACTCCCAGTAGAGGAACTCCTCGGTCGTTTAGACACAACATCTCAAGGTCTTAGCTCTGAGGAGGCCGTAGAGCGACTTGAGACCTACGGTAGAAACGAGCTTGCCCAGCAAGCCAAGCACTCAGCCGTAATAGAATTTATAAGTCATTTTAAAAGTCCATTGATAATTATACTTTTGATTGCTGGTGTTATCTCAGGTTTTCTAGGTGAAATCGTCAATACAGGAATAATCTTAACCATCGTCATAGTCAGCGCAATTCTGAATTACTACCAAGACAACAAAGCGGAGAAAGCCGCTCAGTTATTAAAACAGAAAGTCACTTCTACAGCTACAGTACTTCGAGACAGCCTACGACAAGAAATTATAATCCCGGAAATCGTTCCAGGAGATATAATTTTTCTTTCAGCAGGCGATATTTCTCCTGCAGATGTAAGAATACTATCAGCCAAGGATCTTTTCATCAACCAATCAGCCTTAACAGGTGAGTCGTTTCCTGTCGAGAAAACTGCTGGACAAACAAAAAGCAAAGCTGCACTCATCGATTGGAGCAATTACTGTTTTATGGGAACCTCAGTAGTCAGTGGTACCGCAACAGCAGTGGTTGGTAAAACCGGCAACGCAACAGAGTATGGTAAAATCGCCAAAAAGTTAATCGAAAAACCGCCCGAAACCGAATTTGAACGGGGACTTAAAAGTTTCAGTTTCTTGATTATGCAGGTTACTTTTCTGCTAGTCATTTTTGTCTTCATGGCAATTGCGCTACGGAACCCAACCAACACAGGCATAATTCAAGCATTACTGTTTTCGGTAGCATTAGCAGTAGGTTTAACACCTGAATTGTTACCCATGATCGTCACCATAAACCTATCACGTGGTGCAATGACGATGTCTAAAAAAGGTGTCATCGTCAAACGGTTAGCGTCCATAGAAAATTTTGGCAGCATGAATATATTATGCACTGACAAAACAGGTACATTAACAGAGAACCGAATCAAACTCGTTTTGAACGTAAATACCGAAGGTGAAGAAGATGAAAATGTCTTTATGTACTCCTTCTTAAATAGCAACTTCCAAACTGGATTACGTAGCCCACTAGACGAAGCTATCTTAGCACATAAAGAAATAGATACATCCAAGTACACAAAAGTCGATGAAGTTCCTTTCGATTTTATTCGACGAAAAGTATCTGTTGTCGTTGAAATAAATGACCAACGGTATTTTATCGCAAAAGGTGCACCTGAAGAAATATTGAAAGTTTGCTCATACCATGAATTAAGAAGCACAATATCAGATCTTAATGATGAAACACGTAAGCAGATCGAACAAAAATATGCTGATTATAGCACTGAAGGATTGCGTGTTTTAGGCGTTGCCTATAAGCGACTTAAAGAAGAAAAAGCGATTTATTCGATTAATGACGAAAATGACATGGTATTCGTGGGGTTTGTCGCTTTTCTTGATCCACCTAAAGAAACCGCTAAACAGTCGATCCTACTACTTACAAATGCAGGTATTGAGTTAAAAATATTGACTGGCGACAACGAATTTGTCACACGCAAAGTTTGCGAACAACTGGGCTTTGAAATTAAAGGTGTAGCGTTAGGTAATGACATTTCCACTATTTCTGACGAGGCATTGATGGCGATTGTAGAAGAAGCAAACGTTTTCTGTCGCGTTAACCCAGTTCAAAAAGACCGCATAATTACGCTATTGAAAAAAAATGGGCATGTTGTTGGTTACATGGGAGATGGAATTAACGATGCCCCGTCACTAAAGAGTTGTGACGTTGGGATATCTGTTGATAATGCAGTTGATGTAGCCAAAGAAACTGCAGATATCATTCTCTCACGAAATGACTTGACTGTGCTAGCCGAAGGTGTATTTGAGGGGCGAAAAACCTTTGGTAACACAATGAAATACATCCAATTAAGTATTAGTTCAAACTTTGGTAACATGTTTAGCGTTGCAGGGGCAGCACTTTTCCTGCCCTTCCTACCCATGCTACCAGTACAACTATTACTAAACAACTTACTATACGACTTCAGCCAATCGTCGATCACAACCGACAAAGTCGATGAAGAATACCTCGAACGCCCTAAACGCTGGGACATTGGCTTTATCCGCAGATTCATGATATCCCTAGGTCCAGTTAGCTCTCTATTTGACTACCTAACGTTTCTTACTATGCTCTTTGTTTTCATCCTTCCAGTAGTCCCATTTGCTCTCTTAGGAACAGATATTTACGCTCAACGTCTTTTCCAGACTGCATGGTTTGTTATGTCATTAGTTTCACAGGTACTAGTAGTGTTTGTTATTAGGACTAGACGTACACCGTTTTGGAAGAGTAAGCCAAGCAAATATTTAGTAATTAGCAGTTTAGTCATAGTAATGTTTGCATTAGTGATACCACTATCGCCCATTGGAGAAATTTTTGGATTCGTAGTTCTCCCGCCATTATTTTACGCGTTGTTGGCGATTCTCTTGGTGTCATATTTATTGTTGGCTGAAGTCGTTAAGCATTGGTTCTATAAACGTAATGCCTACCGTTTAGAGCAAGTGTTAGTACCAAAGCGTACCTTCTATGTTACCCGCACTGCGGAATTAATGCAAGATGTGATTGCTGCTATCAGCCTCCGTAATGAAGATGAATTCTCTATTTACTCATTAACCGAAGACCTAAAGAAGGCATTGACTTTCCGTATTAATTCCAAGCAGTTGACACGCAACCTCCAGTACCTTCACCACTCGGGTTTAATCACTGTAGACTCGAAGAAACGAACTCTCAAACGTGAAAAAGCTTTACAGGAATATGTAACAAGGAGCATCATGGCGGGGCCGAATTGGGGAACAGTAGGTCCACAATGGGTCAAAATCAACGAAATAATTTTCAATAGGCATGGACAAGTTAACCCTGAATACCAAGACATGCTTCCCAAACAATAGCAAAAAAGTGTTATACAAAGCAGACCTCGCAAGTTCCGGAGCTAAGTTTCAACTTTGTTAATTAGAGAGTTGATGACGTAATGCCTCTTTGTTATGACTGCTTGTCAAGGAGTGTAAATTATCTTTTTTGACAAAGCTATTAATTTAGTTAAAAGGAAACAACTAAATCACGATAGGATGGGGCAATGGCTATCTTAGTACCACATACCTCACAATAAACGAATATGTAAATAAAACAAGCAATTTCCAATCAAATATTGTGGCTGTCGTCAAAGAGAAACATAATCAATATACAGTACGGTTCCGTCACAAAAACGAAATAAGACTTGTCACATTTAAAATGATACATGCTTGCAATCTAAAATTTGATCAAACTAAAAACAAAGCTACATATGTAGATTATAAGCAAAAAACAGAACACCCTTAAATAAGCAATAATATCTATACAAAACAATCGACACCTCAGGTCAAAACTGAACTTATAAACAAACGTTAAACTCGTTTTCCCATAATACACGAAAAGACCTTTTACTCAGCTGAGGAATTCTGCGGAGTCATAAAACGCCAAAATATATGATATATAAGAAACTGGCATACCCCCAAAAATTGGGGTATAAAATTTTCAAAAAACTTCAGGGCTATCAACTAATTCCTCCAACTGTGCCTTGGTTAAACCAAACCCTGATGTAGCCTCTAACCTTTTTTACTTTACCATTTTTGAAGTATAAAACAGTTGAAAAATACTCAATCGAATATTTTTCGCATAAAGTCTCATTGTTACCCTATTATGATTTCAAGGCATTGAGTAGAATTCGAGCGGGTATACACCTTAAAGAAAGCC
>JAAZFA010000374.1 GCA_012511995.1 Thermoproteota archaeon
CGTGTTCTTTGCGGACATTTAGTGTTGATGAAACTGCTGTGGGGTCACATGCCTGAGGCGGATTCATCAAGTCAAAGCAGCAGTGTCACATAGCAGCTTACCTTTATAGTTTACCTCTTCGTTTTCTTTTTATATCAACTTGGCAATTTTCACATTTCAAACTAAAGACCATGCTTAATTATATCCTCTTGACAATTAATGCCTATTTTGACAAGAAACCTTAAATGACTAGGTTTTTAAAAGCGAACAATGACTCCTATAGTTTAAAGGGGAAAATAGGGACGCAAAGTCTTCAACGAATCTTCATAATCGCATTATTCGGCGCCATTATATTTGTTGCAAACATATTCTTGCCGCCGCCGCTTAATTACCTCATGATGGTTGTCCAAGCTGTATTACTTGCTTTGGCATCGTTATTCATCCACAAAGTGGGTGCTATGTATGTTGGTGCAGTCGGCGGTCTCTTAACAGCGTTAGCCAGTCCATCTTTGGGTGTTTTTACTTTCCTGTTTACATTCCTCTATGGTATATTTGTAGATGTCTTTATGGTAGTCTTTAGAATAAAAGGTACAAAACAAGGCGTCAATAGAAACAGAATGATGGCAGCAATGGCTCTAAGCACTATGCTTATTGCTGTTTCTAGTTACTCGGCATTCGCTGTCTTCCCAGATTTATTCAACACCCAAGGGTTGTCCTACTTTAGTCTATTTCTTCAAAGAAACCTCGTGCTTGATATTTTAGTATTGTTTATGGGTCCAGCGACGGGTGTTACTGCTGGTTATGCTGCAGCTTATCTCTGGAATAAGTATCTCCGTCACATTAGTTTATAGTCACTGCTTGTATGTACTTTTAATTTTTTGATCCACAAGCTGTGCAATTAGCAAATTAGAAATAAAAATATATTTTACGCCTAATAGTTCAGCTAGTTCCGCGGGTTTTTGGTCCTGGGTAATAAGCATTAAATTATTTTTTTTAGCATAATCAACAACATCCCGATCTTTGGCAGATTTTAACCCTGCTTCTTGAACAGTAATAACAGAATATCCGAGAGTTTCGAAGTATTCTTTTAAGCCAGCATACATTTCATCGAGTAAAAGCTTCATAATATTAGTCTTAATGAGTTACAGTATATTTAGGGTTTACCGAAAAAAAGATTTATTCGATTAACAGCAACCCAAACGATTCTGCGCTGCTAGTGAAGGGGAATTGAAAGGCTATTCCTGCATTAGCTGCTGTTTTCTTAACATTAACACCAATAGCATCTTCAGATATTCGCATGATTTCTGGGTGACGACAAATTTTGGTGTCAGTATTGCATTTATCGCACAGTTGGCAATGACCAGAAACAAACGCCATCGCTAATGAGTACCCTTGTTTCATAGCAGCTTTTTCAAGACCGACTATTGACTGTAGAATTTTGTATTTACTTTCTTTCCAGTCTTGCCAGAATTTTGCAGCTTTATCTTTGATTTCTTTAGAGAGACTGTCGTTAGTTAGGTAGGTCATCAGATGAGGATAAACCTCTGAGTCAACAGAGGCAGTTGTGGAGAATTTCATGAACATTGCATAGCTGTATTCCAATACTATTTTACGGAATTGTTCAGCAGATGGTGTATATGGTGGGCAAGCCAATGTTTCGCCGTAATGTTTACAACTTTTACATTTAAGCACAACTCGATCTTCTACAATGACTTGGTTGGCTGGAATTATTTTGGCGTCTGCTGCACCGGATTCGAGGGCTAATTTGACGAGAAAATGGTATTTTTCTGGGTCCTTTTGTGACATAGTATCCACTGTTTGGCTGTTGAAGTTTTTTTATTTAATGCTTATGGCTGTTTTTATAAAAAAAGATGGTGTTATTGTAATATACTTTGAATCTTGAAAATAAATTTTTTTAAGAAGAAATACTCAAATCAATTATAGGTTAAAAGTCTGTAAATAAAGAAATGTTACGAGAAAAGAGAAAATAGAGGGTTAGTTTGTGTCTGTTTCACATTTCTGAAGTAGTTTAGCCCAACGTTCATCAGTATTGCGTTGAATTTCATCAATAATATGTGCATTCTGTGGCGTGAAAAGGTGACGGAACCGACCTTGTCCTTCAAGATAAACATTGACTGGTTTTTTCTTCTGTGGTGCCAAAGAAATAATTTTGCTAGGTATTGATAACTGACGTTTACCATCAACTGCTTCCCATAATGGAAAAATACAGCTTTCAACTGCAAGTTTGGAGTAATCCATAGTTTTGGATGGCTCGCTTCTCCAGCCTCTTGGGCAGGGTGAAAAGACATGCAAGAATGCCGGGCCTTCGGCTTCTAAGCCTTTGCGTACTTTTATGAGCAGGTCTTTCCAGTAGTATGGTGTAGCTGTAGCAACGTATTCAAGCTCATGTGCTAGTATGATTTCAGTGATTGGCTTCTTCTTTTCTAGTTTACCAGGTATAACTGAACCTGCTGGACTTGTAGTTGTGGATGCACCGACGGGTGTACCGCTGCTTCTTTGGATGCCTGTGTTCATGTATCCTTCGTTGTCGTAGAGAACAAAGAGGAAGTCATGGCCACGTTCAACTGCTCCTGAGAGTGCCTGTAAACCGATGTCATAGGTACCGCCGTCGCCAGCGATAGCAATAATGTCTATATGTTCATCTTTGACTTTGCCTTTCCGGCGCATTGCCTTTAGTGCTGATTCGATACCTGCAGCGTTGGCAGCGGCGTTTTCAAATGCGGTATGAAGCCAGGGTATTTTCCAAGATGTATAGGGATAGATTGAACCGACGATTTCCATGCAACCGGTTGCTTGTGTGATGATTGTTGGTCCACGGGTAGCTTTAGTGATTAACCGGAGTACTGTTGCTGGACCACAACCTGCACATGCACGGTGGCCAGACATGAATAGGTCTGGCTTTGTTGCGATGTCTCTTGCGGTAAATTTCCATTCTTGAGTTGTCATTTTCTTTTTCTCCTATTCCCTCAGACCTAGATAGTTGATTTGTTTCTCCATCTTGCCTGTTCGGGCAATACGCATGAGACCCTCAAAAATCCGTCTTAGTTCACGTGGGCTGTAATCTCTGCCACCTAAACCATAGATGTAATTAACGATAACTGGGCGTTGCTTTAAGTCGTATAGTGCGTTTCGGACTTCGTTATAGACTGCCGCACCTAATGATCCTGGGCTTATGCTCTTATCCATTACAGCAACTGACTTTGTATTCTTGAGTGCCTCACGGATATCCTCAGCTGGAAATGGTCTAAAAGATCGAATTCTCAAGACACCTGCCTTTATGCCTTCTTCACGAAGTTGATCTACAATCTCTTTCAATGTACCAGCAGTTGAACCAATAACTACGACTGCTATTTCTGCATCA